>JBOGLL010000234.1:0-6103 GCA_050746065.1 Terriglobales bacterium
GGTTTGGGACGTCCGCACTGGAGCTGACCTATAAGGCCCCGATGCGGATGTCGTCGGCCATCTGACGGGCATGATGGCCTGTTGACTTTGCGTAACAAAGCGACTATGAGTAACAGGACTGTCATGCTGGACCCGAATACACCTCACTAGCTGTCTGAATGACTCTGCCCGGAACATTCCCGCGGATTTCGTGCAAGCATGAAGAGGTTCGATGTATTCACTGTAGTCAGTTGATCGACAGGCGCCGGCGCGGGCCTGATGGACTAATCCTAGGCTGCTGGCCTTTTTCTGTTGGCTGTTTTCTTGCAGATCCATTGGTTGATTTGGCTGGTTAGTGGGCCCGCTCTGGCCTCTTTGGTTCTCATGACCATTCAGCCAGAGAAGCACGCGGGTACTTGGTTCTGGGGTAGCCTCCTGAGCTTTTACGCGCTCATACTCGTTCTGTACATGACCGAGTAGACTCGAGGGCCGGGGGATGGTTTCTCCCTTTGGCTGTTCAACCCAAGAGAGGTTTCTTGGTGAACCACGCTTCCCATCCTGAGCTCTTTCCCAAGGAAGCCGACGAGCCGGCCGAGGCGGAAGCCTCACCAGGAACTGATAAGCTCGGCGCCCTCGATGAACTCTTCCAATCCACTGCCACCTACCGCAGCAGTAAGGCTTACTTGGACCTGATGAAGTTCATCAGCCGTTTTCCCAAGTACGCTCCGTTCAACTGCTTCTTGTTGCACACGCAGAATCCGAGCGTTACCTACGTCGCGACACCGTCCCAGTGGCGATCGCGGTTTGGCCGGACCATAAGAGCCGATGCTCGGCCGCTTGTGATTCTGGCGCCGATGCGGCCCGTCATCTTCGTCTACGACCTCGAAGACACCGAGGGTGACCATCTTCCTGCCCGGCTAGAACGCCCGTTCGAGACCCACGGCCGTCTTCCGAAGCAAGTTTGGGAACGCACGCTAACTAACTGCCAGGACAGAGACCGGATTGCCATCAGCTACAGCGACTTCTCGCGACTACAGGCGGGCTCGGCCCAAATGAACACTTCCAGCTCAGTCCGGGTGGGGCGACAGCAAGCTATGGCAAAGTGTGTTGTTGCACTCAACCGCAAGCACAGCGCTGAAGAGCAGTATGCAACCCTTGTCCACGAACTTGCCCACATTCACTGTGGTCACCTGGGTGCTGATCCGGATGAGTGGTGGCCCGATCGGAAGGGATTGAAGTCCGAGCAAAGAGAATTTGAGGCGGAATCGGTCTCGTTTCTTGTGTGCCGGCGCTTGAGCCTAGACACTCCAGCGGTGCATTATCTGGCCGGTTATGTGGAATCTCGGGATGGGATCCCTAGGATCAGCCTTGAAGCGGTGCTTCGGGTGTCAGGGTACATTGAGTCTCTTGGCGGGAAGCTGCTGCCAGAACGAAGACCACGAACCAAAAAACTGTAGGGCCGAGTTCCCAACTTGAGTCGACCTTGGGTAAGGCGCTGGGAGTCAGGGATCTTCTCTCGATCACCAGCCTCTCTGTTACGATTTAGCTTCTTGGCTTCGAGGGGACGAATGTCATCGAAGGGGCTAAGCGAAGCCCAGTGGAGCTCGGCGATTCAGGAGTTTCGGACGCTCTGCGAAGAGGGAATGCTTCAACCCGCTGCTGCCGAGGCCTTCCTACTTATAGAAGTCAACAAGGTCCGATTCCACTGCTGTCGCTACGGCGGCAATCCGCTGCCCGAGTTCCGCACCCTGTCGCTGGCGATGCTGGACGCGATGGCGACCGCGGCCTGGGCCTTCCCTGAGGGCCTTGCCGAGGGAGGTAGCATCGCTCTGCGATGCCGTCTCGGCGAACAGCGGGAGGCTCTGGTGCTGCACTTGTCTGCTTGGCAGGAGCGAGCTAACGCTCATAAGCTTCCCATTTCCGCCACGCCAGCGCGTGGTACAGCCTGGTCCACTACCCTGCGTCTGTGCCTGTCAGCAAGGGGGTTCGATCCCGGCGAGATCGCTTGGAGCGATCCAGATGGTTGCTTGGAGTTCATACTTGACTACCCTGGCAAAATGAAACTATCGGCGGTCCCCGGTCTTGGTGTGCGCCCCGCGGACGATGGACCTTCCTGCTGGCCTTCGACCGTACTTCGGATTGATTTCCCTAATCGGGAACGCCGGCAGAAGGCCGCTACGCTTGTCGAGTTCTTGCGAGGACAAGAAACCGAAACTTGGAGCCGATGCTAAGGATACCTGGGGCAACTTACGACTGGCCGAGCGAACTGGTTCTAGTGCGCCACGGCGAGTCGGAACGCAACGTTGCTTTGCGCGAAGCTCTGGAACGGGGGGCCCTGGAATACGGCAGCCCGATCCGACAGGCCGACACCCCTCTAACGGACCGTGGCTGGCAACAAGCAGAGCACACTGGAAGGTCCCTCGGGGCGCATTTCCGTTTTCACCGGGTTATCGCCTCGCCCTACATGCGAACGCTGCAAACAGCCCAAGCGATCATCAAAACCTTACCCTACAAGGGAGAACTGCGTGTAGACGAACGTATTCGCGAACGAGAGTCCGGTATTCTTGACGGCCTGACGCGGACGGGAATCAAGCAGAAGTATCCGGAGGAGCTGGCTCGCGCCGAGCGGGAAGGCCGCTACTACTACCGTCCGCCCGGCGGTGAAAGCCATCCCGACGTCAATCTACGTGTCCAAGGCTTCCTCACCAGCCTGAGACAGAATTTTGCTGGCCACTCCATCTTGGTTGTCAGCCATTCCATCGTGATCTGGGCCTTCCGGCGCCTGCTGGACCGGCTAACCGAGCAGGAGTTGCTGGAGCTCCTCGCGAAGCCCGACCTGGACGTCCGCAACTGCTCCGTTACTCGGTATGCGCTGAACGGCGGCGCGCTCAGGCCGAAACTAGTGGAGTTCAACGCAGTCTACTATCCGCCTGAGTTGGACTCCCCTGGTAGAGATCGACAGCCCGCAAGTGCGGCCGGCTAGTCAGCAACACCCAAAACTTGAAGAGGGAAGCCTCCATCAGCGTGGGCCTGCGGCAGCGCACCTTTGCCCCCCAGGGAGGACGCCAGATTCCAGCCACTGCTGGCGTGGGCGAAGAGCCACTGGCGGGAGCACCTTCCCAGGTACGTCCGGCTGCTGGAGAAGGACGGCGAACTGGAAGCAGCGCTAGAGAGAGCCGTGGAGCAGACCATTCTTGTATTGAATCAAGCCGAAGCCCGGGGCCTAAACCCTGACCAAGCCCGAGAACTGGCTTATCCGAACATCCTACTGCCACCCGAGGACGAGATGTAGCCAGGGTGGTTCTCTGCTTCTTCGAATCCACATCCCTACGTCATGGAACCGTAACCCTCACTGTCCCGATGACCTTCGTCAAGGTCGGGGAGCCCGCCTGAATATCCAGACGGACCGTGACCGAGTTTGTCGGGGGCGGAGGTGGGGGCGTCGATCCGCCACCGCCTCTCCCGCCGCCACCTCCGCCAAGCAAGGGCGACCGCTTGGGCATTCCAATAGAATCAATGGCGTGAGCACGATTTCGCGTCGCGCGTTCCTGCTGGCCTCGGCGCAGACAGGATTTCTTGCGGCGGCTCTGCCTTGGGCCCTAGCTGGACGGTTAACTGGCGCAAGCGATCAGGCGGCCAGCCGCATTCCGCTATCCGATAAGGACCACGGACTGCTCGACGAACTGCAGCGGGGGGCGACTCGGTTCTTTTGGGAAGCGGCCAGTCCCTACACCGGACTGGTCAAGGACCGCAGCCAGGCGGACGGATCCGACGCGCGCGATGTGGCCAGCATCGCAGCCACAGGTTTTGGTCTAACCGCGCTTTGCATCGCCGACCGCCGCGGCTATATCAGCGCCAAGAAGGTGCGCGAGCGCGTGCTCGTTACCTTGAGATTTCTTTCCAAACGAATGCCACACCAGCACGGCTTCTATTTCCACTTCATCAGACTGCACACCGCGGAACGGGTCTGGCAGTGCGAAGTCTCCACCATCGACACCGCCATTTTGCTCTGCGGCGTGTTGACCTGCCGGCAGCACTTCGACGATGCGGAAATCCGCCGCCTGGCTAGAGAAATCTACGAACGCGTGGACTGGCCCTGGATGCTCAACCAGGGGGAGACCCTATCTCACGGCTGGAAGCCGGAGAGTGGCTTCCTGAAAGCCCGCTGGGATACCTACAACGAACTGATGATGCTCTACCTGCTCGGCCTCGGCTCGCCCACACATCCCTTGCCGTCGGAGACGTGGCACGCCTGGAAGCGACCCGCGTGGAACTACGAAGGGATGCGCTACATCGGATCGCAAGCGCCCTTGTTCGTGCACCAATACTCCCACGCCTGGTTCGACTTTCGCCGGAAGCGTGACCGCTACGCCGACTATTTTGAGAACTCGGTAGTGGCTACCAAAGTGCATCGTCACTGGTGTCAGAGTCTGGCTGAACGCTTCCCGCACTTCGGTCCGGACCTTTGGGGCATCACCGCATCGGACTCGGCACATGGCTACGTAGTCTGGGGCGGTCCTCCTCCACAAGGGCCGCTGGACGGTACGGTCGTGCCCTGCGCAGCAGGAGGCTCGATCCCCTTTCTGCCCGGGGACACGCTGCGCGTTCTCCACACGATGAAGGGTCGATTCGGCAAGAAAGCCTTCAAACGCTACGGATTCGTGGATGCCTTCAATCCGCAGACCGGCTGGTTTGCTCCGGACGTGATTGGAATCGATCTCGGCATCACTATGCTGATGGCAGAAAACGCCCGCAATGGCTTGGTCTGGGAAACGTTCATGAAGAACCCGGAAGTGCGCCGCGCCGTGGAGCGCGCAGGATTCCAGCCGGATGGAAGCCGCCCTAGCGAATCTCGAGCACTGCCAAACCGTGCGGCGGCAGCGTCAGGCGGATCCCGTCTCCCGTGAGCCTAGAACCTTCCGGTGCGGGCAATCGGGCTGCCTTTCGCAAGTCTTGCAGCTGCGCGGGTGTGGGGTAGCGCGGCTTGCCCATCTTTTCATAGGCCGGATGGAGCGATCCGTGTTCGCGGTCCACACGGTGGACGGTCACGCGGCGCTTGCCCTTCAAACCTTTGAAACGCAGCTCCACCTCCTTGGACGTTCCCGCCTGCTCCGGCTCAAACAGATTCCACACTGCAACCACCAGCGTGCCGTCGGATCGTCGCGTGACCAGGGCAGACTCCGAATCGACCGAGAGACGTTCCGCGCCCAGCCGATGCAGCAGCTTGAAGGCGTTAAACGACGGTTTGGGCAATCCTCCGGCGGCCATGAGGCCGAAACCTCCGTAGAAAGGCTCCTTCACTACTCCCTGCTCTTCGAAAACGTCGGAGAATGTCCAGTAGGCCAAGTTGTCAACCAGGCCGTCGCACTGACGGATGGTGTCGGCCAGCCAGGGGCCCATGAACTCCATGTCTGTGACGTGAGGCTCGTTCTTATAGCTGGCGTTGTATTCACTCCAGTGCAAGGGGAGGTCAGGCCGAGGAGAAGCCTTGATCTGATCGTGGACCTTCTTCACCGCGCGGCAGGCCATCTTGGTACGCGGAATCGACTCGTTGGTGCCGAACACGTCTTGGCTGGTGTCGTTGGCGTAGACGTGGGTGGAAGCAAAGTCGATGGGCACCTTGTTCTCGACGCAATGTCGGATGAAGCGATCCACCCATGCTGCCTGAGCGGTCGCCGGTCCGCCCACCCGCAGTCGCGGGCTCACGCGCTTGATGGCACGGGCGGCGTGCTCGTACAGCTTCACATAAGTCTCGAACTTGGGCTCGCCCGACCAGAAATCGATATTAGGCTCGTTCCATGCTTCGAAGTACCACTGCGACACCTCTTCGATGCCATAACGTTCCACCAGGTGTTTCGTGAACTGATAGATGAGGCCCTCCCACTTGTTCCAGTCTTTGGGAGGCCCGGTGTGAAACCGGTACCAGAACGGGTGGATGACATTGTTGGCGGCCAGCTTCCTGGGCATGAAGCTGAGTTCTATGAACGGCCGCACACCATTCTCCAGCAGGCCGTCGTAGATCTGGTCCACGTAGGAAAAGTTGTAGATGGGGCGGCCCTGCGGGTTTTCGTCGTACACGCCCACTTCGTCGTGGAAGATAGCGTGGAAGCGGACATACTTGAAG
>JBOGLL010000235.1:0-7771 GCA_050746065.1 Terriglobales bacterium
CCTGTTGATGGCCATCGCGGTGCTGCTGTTCGTCGAGTTTCCCTCACGACCCCACACTCCCGATCCCCTGGCCGCGCAAGTCACCCGTCTTGAAACCGAACTGCATGCGCTGCGGCAGGAGCAATCCATGCCGGTCACGATGCTCAACCAGCACCGCGACTCCATCGGGTACATTTACGGAATCTACAGCTACACCGGACCGGAAGCGGTCATAGGCAAACGGCATCCGTCGCGCACCCGTTTTTCCGGCACCGGATTCGTCGTCGGCGATGGCCTGATCGCCACCAACCGGCACGTAGCCGAGCCCTGGTTCGAAGACGAAGAAGCAGCGCGGATGATGCGTCGCGGCGCGCAGCCCAGGCTGGAAAAATTGGTGGCCTTCTTCCCGGGGCTGAAACAGGGAGTGGAGCTTTCACAAGCGGCGGTTTCCGCCGAGGACGATCTGGCTGTGCTGCGCTTCGATCCGGCGCGCCTTCCCGTTCCTCTGGCTACTCTGCGGCTGGCCCAGACGCCCGGCGCGCCCGGTGATCCCGTGGTGGTCGTGGGTTATCCCATGGGCACCGCGGCCATGGTGGCCAAGTCTCCGCGACCGGTGTACCGCCGCTTGGCACGTCGTACCGATGAAATGGCCGTGGCCAGCGAACTCGCGTCGCTCTCACTGATTCGGCCGTCGGCCACGTTTGGCTATCTGGGCGACGTGGTGCACGAGAAGCTCATCTACGACGCCGTCACCGCACACGGCGGCTCGGGCGGCCCGGTGTTCAACGCGCGCGGGGAAGTGATCGGCGTGAACACGGCCTATCTCGACGGATTCTCCGGCTCGACGCTGGGCGTCTCGGTCACCGCGCTCAGGCCCTTGGTGGAAGCGGCACAGCAGCCGTAAATTCGACCTTCGTGGTTTCCTTCGTGTCCTTGGTGGTCTGCTTTTCGCCAGCCACACTTCACCGTTAGAATGAAGTTGTCCCTCGCGGAGGCGCGCGAGGCAGGAGCCGCGGCTTGATCTCCCGCTACACCCGCCCCGAGATGGGGCACTTCGGGACGGACGAGAACAAGTTCCGCATGTGGCTGGCGGTGGAACTGGCGGCCACGGAGACCCTGGCCGAAGCCGGACTGGTGCCGCGCGCCGCCGCCCGGGCCATCCGCGAAAAGGCCGACTTCAACGTCGCCCGCATCCTGGCCATTGAATCCGAAGTGAAGCACGACGTCATCGCCTTCACCACCGCGGTGGCGGAGAACATCGGGCCGCACGCGCGCTGGCTGCACTTCGGTCTGACTTCTAACGACGTGGTGGACACCGCTCAGGCGTTGCAGGTCCGCGCCGCGTCGGAGGTCCTGCTGCACGGCCTGGCACAGCTTCACGGAGTGCTGAAGCGCCGCGCCTTGGAGTTCCGCGACACGCCCATGATCGGGCGCACGCACGGCGTGCACGCCGAACCCATCACCTTCGGACTTAAGCTGGCCAACTGGTATTCCGAAGTCGGACGCGATCTCGAACGGCTGGAGCGCGCCGCGGAAGACATGCGTGTGGGCAAGCTCTCGGGCGCGGTTGGGAATTGCGCCCACCTCGATCCCGAGCTCGAGGAGAAGATCTGCGCGCGCCTGGGACTTCTTACGGCGGCGGTGTCGTCGCAGGTGATCCAGCGCGACCGGCACGCTTACTACGTGGCTACGCTGGCCGTGATTGCGTCCACGCTCGACAAGATCGCCACCGAAATCCGCCACCTGCAGCGCACCGAGGTCCGCGAAGCCGAGGAGTACTTCAGCGAAAAGCAGAAGGGCTCTTCGGCCATGCCCCACAAGCGCAACCCGGTGACCTGCGAACAAGTCAGCGGGCTGGCTCGCGTAGTGCGCGCCAACGCGCAGGCGGCGCTGGAGAACGTGGCCCTGTGGCATGAGCGCGATATTTCTCACTCGTCCGTCGAGCGCGTGATCCTGCCTGATTCCACTATCCTGTTGGATTACCTGCTGCACAGGACCACGAATCTCATCGACACGCTGCTGGTCTATCCCGAGCGCATGCGGGCCAACCTGGAAAGCACCGGGGGCCTCGTGTTCAGCGGACAACTGCTGCTCGACCTCGCCGAAAGCGGCATGCAGCGCGAAGATGCCTACCGCATCGTGCAGCGACACGCCATGGCCGCGTGGAAGGATGGAAGCAGCTTCCGCGAGCGCGTGCTCAAGGACAGGGAAATCACGGAGCGCATCCCGCGCAAGCAGATCGAGCGGGCGTTCGATCTCGACCGACAGTTGCGGAATGTAGGAAAGATTTTCGCCCGCGTATTCGGGGAAACCAACAAACCCGAGAAGGCGCGCAAGAAGAAATAGCCAACCCACTTCTGCCCTCCGGGAGACGCATGCGCATCGCCCTGGCCTCCGACCACGCCGGTTACCGCTACAAGAAACTACTGGCCGGGCATCTCTCTGCTGCGGGGCACGAGGTGGTTGATTTCGGATCTCATTCCGAAGATGCCGATGACTACCCGGATTTCATTCGTCCGGCGGCGGAAGCGGTCGCGCGCGGCGAGTGCCAGCGTGGCATCGTGCTGGGCGGTTCCGGGAACGGCGAGGCCATGGCTGCCAACCGCGTGCGCGGTGTGCGTTGTGCGGTGTGCTGGAACGAAGAAAGCGCGCGTCTGGCCCGGGCCCACAACGATGCCAACATGATTGCGCTGGGCCAGCGGCTGCTCACGGAGCAGCAGGTTGTGGCGATCGTCTCCGTGTGGATGACCACGGAGTTCGAAGGCGGACGCCATCTCCGCCGGATTCAGAAGCTGGATTTGTGAGCCCGAAAGGGCCTACAGCCGGTTGATCATGGAAGCCACGTAGCCCGCGCCGAAGCCGTTATCAATATTCACTACGCTGACATTGGAAGCACAGGAATTCAGCATGCCCAGCAGCGCGGCCAATCCCTCAAAAGAAGAACCATACCCTACGCTGGTGGGCACAGCGATGACGGGGACTCCCACCAGGCCTCCGACCACGCTGGGCAGGGCGCCCTCCATCCCCGCGCAAACGATCACCACGCGCGCGCGGGTGAGCGAAGCGCGGTGCGCCAGCAGGCGATGGATGCCGGCGACGCCCACGTCGTACAGGTGCTCCACGCGATTGCCCATGAGCTCAGCGGTGACCACGGCTTCCTCCGCGACGGGGATATCGCCCGTGCCGGCCGAGACCACAGCAATGGTTCCCTTGCCGTGGATGGTGGGATCGCGGCGCAAGACGATGGCGCGGGCGAGTTCTTCGTATTCGGCCTTGCGCACAGCCTTCTTCACCGCAACGTAGTGCACCCGCGTGGCCCGCGTGGCCAGCACGTTCTGTCCGTGGCGGGCGAGTCGGCGGAAGATGGCCGCAACCTGCGCCGGCGTCTTGCCCTCGGCCAGCACTACTTCCGGGATTCCCATGCGCAACGCGCGGTGATGGTCCACCTTGGCGAACCCCAGGTCCTCGAACGGCAGATGGCGCAGGCGCTGAACGGCCTCGTCAGGAGAAAGGCTCCGGCGGCGGACGCCATCCAGAATCTTGCGCAGAGCCAAAACGTTCACCGGGACAGACTAAAGGTAAAAAGCAAAACGAAAAAGGAAAAAGGCCGACCGAAGCCCGCGCACTGCTGCGGCACAGGCTACGTGCGAAGCAAACTACTGCTTGCGCATGAAAATCTGGGAGCCGCCGCGCTCGAAGCGCACTTCGTCCATGAGTTCATTGATCAGGTAAATGCCACGGCCGTGCGCAGAGAGCAGATTCTCGCCCAGCGTAGGATCCGGCAGCGCCTTGGGATCGAAGCCCGAGCCGGGATCGCGCACCAGGATGAGCAAACTGTGATCTTCGTCGCAGGCCACGCAACACTGCACCTTCTTCGAGGGATCGCCGTGGCAGCCATGCGTGATGGCGTTGGCCAGGGCCTCACGCAGCGAGGTCTCCAGCTCCGTTTCCTTGCCTTCGATGCAATCCATCCAGCGGGCCATTTCCATGATGCCACCGACCACCGGCGAGATCGCGTTCGGATCTGCCGGGATGGTGACGTTGATGCGCAGCACCAGATTGTCGCGCTGAAATTCGCGCGGCGGCGCCTCGGCAATAGTTGCGGCGGAATGGTGACCTAAATGATGACCCATGATTCACCACCTTTATCTTTTGATTTAGATTCACCGGATGCGTGAGGTGTTGCCCTTGGAGGCAAGCACTTAGCATTCAGCACTCAGCTTCCAGCTCAGTGCGCAGGTGCTACCATGACACGCGTGAATGCGCCGAAAAACCTCACGGTGGCCATCACCGGCGCCAGTGGCTCCCTGTTCGCCGTGGAGCTGTTGCGCGCAGCGGAGCGCGATGCGCGGGTGGAGCACGTGAACCTCGTGGTCTCGGAACATGCGCTGCGCGTCCTGGCGGAAGAGATCGGCCTGCGCGGACGGGCGCGGCTGGTGGAACGGCTGCTGGGCAAGAAATCGAAAAAGGTGGCGCTGCAGAACAACGACGACATCGCAGCCAACGTGGCCAGCGGGTCGTATCCCGCCGGCGCCATGATCGTCATTCCGTGCAGTATGGGCACTCTGGCGCGCATTGCCAATGGCCTGGCGTCGCGCCTGATCGAGCGCGCAGCGGATGTCTGCCTGAAGGAAAAGCGGCCGCTGGTGCTGTGCGTGCGCGAGACCCCGCTGAACAAGATCCACATCCGTAACATGTACCGCGCCGCCGACGCCGGCGCGACAATTTTCCCGCTGATCCCGGCCTTCTACAACCATCCCGCCGGTCCGGAAGAGATGGCGCGGCAGTTCGCGTTCCGCGTGCTGGCGCACATTGGCCTCCCGCAGGACGAGATGTACCGCTGGAAGGGCTAGCGCAGCCAGACCAGCGAAGCAACGAGCGCCAGCGTCATGGCCAGCAGGACGCCTCCTGCCTGGAGCCGAAACTTTCCTCTTCCCAGGACCACTGCCAGCAGCGTCTTCAGGACGCTGTTGGAGATGATGCCGATGACGATGGCCTGCGCCGCTACTTCCACCAGTGCGCCGCCGGCCGTGCTGCGCGCCATGGAGATGGTGAGCGCGTCCATATCCGTGAGACCCAGCACCGCGGCGGAGGCCAGCAGCCCGGCATCGCCAAAGCGATTCTGCATGGCATGCACGCCCAGCAACACCAACTGAAACAGCAATGCCATTTGGAGAGCTTCCCGCAACTGCAGCGGGTTCTTGATCACTTTGGGCGGGCTATGCTGGGAGCCGCTTCGCCGCAGCAGGGGCAGCAGAGTTACGATGCCTACCGCGAAGGGTGCGACGAAATAGGGAAGCAGGGCACGTGTGAGCGGCGCGTTCAGCACCGTGGTGGCGGTGAGGATGCGCAGAAACAATACCGTGGAGGCGGCCACCACGCCCTGAGCGAGCGGCCCGCGCACATCTCTCTGGTCGCGACTGAGGCGGGCGAAAGTAAAGGTTACATTGGTCGACGACACCATGCCGCCAATCAGTCCGGCCAGCGGATAGCCAAGCCGGTCGCCCACCATGCGGCGGGCCAGGTATCCGCCGAAGCTGAGGCCGGAGAAAAACAAAGTCAGGATCCACAGAAGCCGCGGACGGATTCCGCCCCAGGGGCCGTAGGGTCCTTCCGGCAGCAGCGGCAGAATCACCACGGCCATCACCGCGAAGCGGATGCCGGCGCGCAGGGAAACGTCGTCCAGCCGCGCCACCAGGGAGTGAAGTTGCGACTTCTCCGCCAGCAGCAGGACGGTAGTGGCGAAGATGGCGCTAGCCAGGCGCAGGTGGCCGATGCCCGCGACCAACCCGGCGGTGAGCACCACCAGGGCCGCCACTTCTGTCGTCGCCTCCACGTTCTGGCGGCTGGAGGATGCGTACGCCGCCACCACCAGAGCTGCGGCAGCGGTCAGAAGAATGGCGGCGAAGAGTTCAAAATGCACCGACCACAGCCAGCCCGCGAGGCCGGCCATCCCGCCCAGCAGGGTGAAGGTGCGGATGCCGGCGAAACGCGCTTCCGGTCCGCTGGCGTGCCCCGACCACTGGCGCTCCAGGCCCACGGCTGCGCCGCCCAGGGTCGCGGTGAGCAGGCCGGCAACGGTTTCAATCTCGGGCGTCAAGGGGGAAAAGCCTAGCACAGGGACTGGTGCCGGGCTGCTGAGGCCGGAGGCTCCGCGCAAAGTTCCGATTGACGAGCGCGACCGGGCGTACTACTGTGAGCGAACACGGGAAAGGAGGTGGTCCATGGAACAGGGAAGTAGATGCAATTATCGTGAGGTGGCTGAGGCTTAGGGCGCTTGCTCTAACCTTTGCGAACTCCGATTCATTGGGGTTGGCAGTGGCCACTGTTTCAGAGTGACCGCCTCAGGCCAATTCCGACAGCTTACCGGCGACCCGCTGACGAATCCGTCGGCGGGTCGTTTGTTTTGATTGGCCACAGAGACACAGAGGCACAGAGAATTGACGATTGAATCACTGACGATTGACGATTTGAAACCCCTACTCAATCGTCAATGATTCTCGCAAATCACAAATTACAAATCACTTGCTCTTCATCACATACACCCCATCCCACTCCGGCGGCGGGGCGCTCGCGAGAAACTCCAGGCAGCGCTGGCGGAAGACGCGTGAAGGGCCGTCGTTAGGATATTGCGACGTGAGCGCCTCGAACTTGCGCAGGGCCTCGTCCCAATTGCGGCTGCGATAGGAGTGCAGGGCGTCGGCGAAGCGCGTGACGAGTTCGGTGTGCTGGGCGCCGTCGCCCAGCGGCGCAAGCACTTCGTAAATCACCACCGGCTGCAGCTTGCCTTTGACGCGGATGCGATCCAGCTCGCGGCACAGGAAGCCTTCCTTCACCTGTGCGAAGGTGGAATCGCTGAGCACGATGCCGCAGTCGTACTCGCGGGTCAGGGCTTCGAGACGCGAGGCCAGGTTTACGTTGTCGCCCACGGCGGTCCAGGTGAGGCGCTTCGACGATCCCATATTGCCGACTTTGACCGGCCCGGTGTGCACGCCGATGCCCATGGACAGCGTGCGTGCTCCCTGGGCACGGGCCTCGCGATTGAGCTGCTCGATGCGGGCCAGCATCTCGAGCGCACAGGCACAGCCGCGGCGGGCATGGTCGAGGTGAGGATAGGGTGATCCCCAGAAGGCCATGATGGCGTCGCCGATGTACTTGTCGAGCGTGCCCCAGTGCCGGAAGAGGATGGTGGTCATTTCGTCGAAGTGCTGGTTCACCAGGCGGACCACTTCGTCGGGCGGCAGCTCTTCCGACAGCGCTGTGAATCCGCGGATGTCGGTGAACATCAGCGTGAGTTCTTTCAGCTCGCCGCCCTTGAGCAGATAGCGCCCCGGGTCCTGCTCCAACAGGCGGATGACGCTGGGCGCAACGTATTGCGAGAACATGGCGCGCACCTTGCGCTTCTCGCGCTCCTCCACTATCACGCGATAGCTGGTGACGGCGGCGTAATTCACCAGCAGCGTGCCTGTTGGAATCACGAAGCTCAGCCACATTCCCCAGTGGTCGAAGGCGTAGCTGACCAACACCAGAAAACCACCCAGCCCGGCCAGCGCCGCCAGGGTGGAGAACAAGGGCCGGAGCGCGGAGAAGGCAATACCGAAAAGCAGTCCGAAAGCAAGGATGGCGGCGATGTCGGCCATGTCCTGGCGCTTCTCGCGGACCAGAAAGGTGCGGCTGGGCTCGGCGACATGCAGCAGGTTGTCCACGACGTTGGCGTGGATCTCCACCCCCATGTATTCCGGTCCGGTAAAGGGCGTATGGCGGATGTCGCCGATGCCCAACGCCGTGGGAC
>JBOGLL010000236.1:0-5049 GCA_050746065.1 Terriglobales bacterium
CCTCCGCCGGTGCGCGGCCGCATCATCGCCCGCGCCACGCAGGTCATGACCGACCGTCAAGACGAGCTGGCCAGCATGCTGACCCGCGAAGAGGGCAAGACGCTCAGCGAATCCAAGGGCGAGATCCTGCGCTCCATCAACGTGCTCGACTTCATGGCCGGCGAAGCCAAGCGGCTGGGCGGAGAGACACTGCCCTCCGAGCTGCCCAAGAACTTCGCTTACACCATGAAGCAGCCTCTGGGCGTCGTCGCCTGCATCACGCCCTGGAACTTCCCGGTCGCCATCCCGGTCTGGAAGATCGCACCGGCGCTGGTGGCGGGCAACACCGTGGTCTTCAAGCCGGCGACGATTACGGCCTTCACAGGAATGAAGGTGGTGGAAATCCTGCAAGCGGCCGGGCTCCCTCCCGGCGTGCTGAATCTGGTGGTGGGATCCGGTTCCGAGGTTGGAGATGAACTGGTAGACAGCCCCACCGTTAAAGCCATCAGCTTCACCGGGTCGAACGAAGTCGGCTCGGCCCTTTATGCCCAGGGTGCGCGCAAGCTGAAGAAGGCACAGTGCGAGATGGGCGGCAAGAATCCGCTGGTGGTGCTGGAAGACGCCGATTTGGCTCTCGCCGTCGAGAGCACGCTGCAAGGCGCCTTCGGCTCCACCGGCCAGCGCTGCACGGCCACCAGCCGGGCCGTGGTAGTGGAGTCCGTGGCTGACGAATTCGTGCGCCGGCTTACCGAGCGCACGGAGCAACTCAAGGTTGGCGACGGCGCGAAGCCCGGAACCAACGTGGGGCCTTCCGTGGACGAATCGCAGTTCAACACGGTGCTTCGCTACCTGGAGATTGGCCAGAAAGAGGGCGCGCGCCTGGTCATTGGCGGCAAGCGGTTGCAGGGCGGCGATTACGACCGCGGCTATTTTGTCCAGCCCACTATCTTCGATCATGTAAAGCCGAGCATGCGGATCGCACAGGAAGAAATCTTCGGGCCCGTGCTTTCCGTCATCCGGGTGAAGGACTTCGAGGAGGCGCTGGAAGTGGCCAACGGGGTGGTCTACGGCCTCAGTTCGTCAATCTACACGCAGAACGTATCCCGAATGTTCGACTTTGTGGACCGCATCGAAACCGGCATCACCCACATCAATTCACCCACTACCGGCGGCGAGGCGCAGATGCCGTTCGGGGGCATGAAAGCCACGGGCGTGGGCCTGCGCGAGCAGGGGCGCGTGGCCATCGACTTTTTCACCGAACTGAAAGTTGTGTACGTGGACTATACCGGCGCGAAACGCGAGTCCAACATCTACTGAGAACGACTATGGACGATGCCGATCGCAAGATGTGGATTGGATAAGAGCGAAGGCCCCAGCGCACCCAAACGGCGTATCCGGAGATCCTTCGCATCGAGAGCAGCCCGATGGTGCCCCTGGTCGTCCCGCCCAGGCGGGATAGACCGCAGGTGTTGAATGGGCGCTCTCGCCCCGATTCCAGATCGGGGTTCGCATAGAAGAATCATGGCCGCAGTCGTGGCCGTATCGATGGTTGGTGGAACGAGCTTCCACCGAATGTGATTCGCAACGCAGATGCCCCAGAGGTCTTGGTCCTCAACCTTCTCTGGCCAAAGCTGCGGTGCTCACGCACCGCCTGGGGTTGGTGTCCCTTGACAGCGCCTTCGCTCTTATCGATGCCTCTAAATCTCGTCCACTTCAATAGTTTGATGCCCGCCATGAAAACGAGGCTGGTGGCCCACATCTGCTAACTGCGGCAGATGTGGGGCACCGCCCGGAGGGGAACGGAGATGTGGGCCACCAGCCCCCGCGCACCGATTCTCCTAACCAACGAACCAGGGACGCAGACACAAGAGACCAATTGCGAGAAACAGCGCTCCAAGAATCCGATTCTGCCAAGCACTCGCGTGATCAGTAGGAACACGGTCGAAGTAAGGGTTCTTTTCCAGCCACCGGTCAAACACTTCCGGTTTTACCAGCAGAAGAAAGCCTAAGGCCGACGCCCCCAAACCTACGATCAGGGTAAACCCGTCCACCCTGCCTGCGGGGAAACCAATCTGGTCTTCCTCCGCAGGAAGCGTTGGCTGTATCCCTGTCCGGAGAGTCCCGAGCGCAACCAGAACCACGACTCTCAGAAGGATGCCACCAAGAATGACAAGGACTATTCCTGCAAGCCGCAAATGAATCATCAGTCCGACTCCCCTACCAGGCTTGGGCTTGGACCATTCGTCGGCTCTTGTCCACCAGTCGAGCAGCTTGTAGTGCAGCCGTGGAGAAAACAGCATGAGAAAGCCGTGGGTCAGCGTCACGAGTAAGACGAACAGCCCGATGAGCAAGATTGCCCACAGCTTCAAAATGTGCCCCCCAATGCATCTATTATGGGACCAATATCTGCGCACGCACTAATGGTGGCAGCACCCGAAACTCCGAATGGTCCTACGGTTGGCCCGCCCAAGACGTTGGGACTTCCTGGTTGAACGGCGAGGCCCGCAACAGCCTGGTAACCGATCGCAGGGGTCACTTGGGCGCCTGCCGATATCCCTGGTCCACTTAAAATATTTCGGGCGTTTGCAAGGTTGCCGTGAAGGAGAGGGCCACCGGAGATATTCCTCCCTCTGGAAAAGCCGGCTCCGGCGGGTGGCTCACACATTCGCCACGAACCAGCGGGAAGTATAGTCGAGCAGAATCCCGAGGGTGCCCCACTCAACGCGCTTTTCGTTGAGTGGGGGAAGGAGATTGTTTGCGCATCGGAGCGTTGATTTCCACCAAGAAGCGTTTGAGCCTGTCAGCACCAGGGGAGTTTATTCTTCCCACTCATTCGCGAAAAGCATGCGAATGAGTGGGGCACCCTCAAGACTCTTCTAACCTGAGCTTCCCGCTCGCCTCTTACCTGGGCCACCCGCCCTCACGGTGCATGGTGGAAACCTCCGTTTTTTCCCAAAAATGGCCTCTTGAGGCGCGCATCTTATCATGGCCTGTCAAACTTCTTGCGACTAACCGGGTTCTTGTTTTGGTCTTGCCATAAAGGGCGAAAATATAGCGAAGATTCCTCTTGACAAGTCCCGCCTCTGTCTGTTATTAATGATCTTTTACGGTTAACAGAATGCGAAGCGATGTCGATTTTCCGATCCCGAAGGCAGCCGGGAGCTAACTTGTTGATTCTGGCTACCTTGAGATTTAACCCGTTTCGATTGACGACTTTAGCGACGCCATGAACCGCTAACCCGTTTGCGGTGACGACTTTGCAGAAAATGGGGGTATACACCCCCCCAAAGCAACGAACATTCGCTGGAGCATTCTGAGGGGACGCCCGGCGAACCGGTTACCTGGCCGCAGGCGCCTGCAGGCAGGGCCCGAGGAAAGCGCTGCGCAGACGGGCCGCGGTGGATGCGTCGAAACTTTCCAGCGCCAGCACGGTGTCGCCGCAAGCCTGAACCACAACCATTCCTTCCTCGGTGGACCACCGGGTGGGCGGGCCGATGTGGGTCACCGAGCCGCGGGTGGAGACTTCCGCCGCAGACGCCGTAACCCGCAGGTAGCGTTTGAGCAGCGCCGCGGAATAGGCTCCGGCAAAGCGTGCGGCGTCTTCCGCGCTGGCCCAGCGCGAAACGTACAGCAGCGCCAGCGCGGCCGGCGACACGGCCGGCGCATTCTGGCCTCCGCCTTCACCTTCCGTGGCAGCCTTGCCTTGTCCCCTGGCCGCAGTGTAGTAGAAGCCGCCACGCCATTTCCTGGACAACTTGCGTGCTGTGCCATGGTTCGCGAACTGTTGCAGAAAGAGCATCACCTCCAGCGCGCCCATGGTGCCGGTGTCAAAGCGTACGAGGCCGTCGCCCAGCAACGGAGTGATGGCGGGAACGCGCATGGGCTCCGCACGCTCCCTATTGAAGTAGCTCCTCGGGTTCATGATCTGGTAGGTATTCAGCGGAGGATTGCGCAGCAGTCCGGCAAACGCACCCTCCTTGCCGCGCTTGTCCGCCACGTCCTGCACGAACCGATAGCCGTAGCTGTAAGGAAAAGTCATGGACTCGCGGATGAACAGCGGCGCGCGCTCCAGCAGCGGCGATTTCTTCTGCTTGTCGAACATGGCGGTGTACTCGGGCGAATTCTGCGGCGAGCGGCTGCGGGAACCCGCGGGTCCTGCCCAGGCTTCCGCCGCCGCCAGCGTGTAGTTCACGAGCACATGCATGGCCTGGCCCTCGACCAGAGCGCGGCGCGACAGAGTGCGCTCGTCGAGCTCGACTGCCTTGGCCTCGCCTTCGGGCTCGATTGCCTCTTTCGACGAGCTTCGGCCCTCCTTCAGCCATGCTTCCAGGCCGATGGTCTGGTCCTGCAAAGCGTGCGCGAGTTCGTGGGCCAGGACGGAGCGCTGCGCGGCCGGTTCCACCCAATCCAGCAGGTACACCGTGGCGGTCCTGGTGTCGTAAAAACCGAGTACCTGTTCCGCCTGCAGGTCGGCGAGGAACTTCTGCAGATCGAAGTCGCGCGGCACCAGTCCAAACTTCTTGAGCACCGCTTCCGAGCGGCGGACGCGTCCGGTCTCGCCCTCCTCTTTGGCTCGGCTGGCCATGAATTCACGGAGTTCTTCGCGGCCCAGCAGCTTGCGCTTCACGGGATGGCGGATGGGCAGTTTGGTGTTAGTGCTGGCAAAGCGCAGGATCTCGTCGACGGTGGCGAACAGTTTCTGGGCATCTTTTTCGGAGATGCGACGCTCGTCGTCCGGCTTCTGCTGCGGCTGGACTGCTTCGCCGGCGGGCTGTTCATCGCGCCGAGTCTGCTGCCATGCTGCCGCGGAACCGGCCAGCAGAAACAGCGTGAGTGCCGCGAGCATCCCTCGCCGTGCGAATTCGATAGAATAGGAAATCAACACGGGCCTCCGCCCATCAAGCATTACATCACGAAGGGCTGGTTATGTCCGAAGCGGATCCAAGACAGCAGGCGGCCGAGTACTTCCATCGCGCGTATGAAAAGCAGATGGCCGGCGATTACGACGAGGCCATCGAACTTTACTCGCGCTCCATCGCCGCTTTCCCCACGGCTGAGGCCTATACCTTC
>JBOGLL010000237.1:0-3941 GCA_050746065.1 Terriglobales bacterium
CGCCGCAGCGCGATGGCTCCATCCGTTCCCGGTTCGGCGGCAAGGTGTTTCTGATCGATACCGGGATGCTTTCCTCTGATTACAAGGGCGGGCAGGCTTCCGCGCTGGAAATCCAGGGCGGACAATTCACCGCTCTCTATCGCGACCGGCGCGCCATACTGCTGGAGCCCGGTGGCGGCACTACCCCGGCGCGCAGTTCGCTGTTGCCGCACGATCCTTCCGGCGGGGCCCTGGCGGAGGAGTTCCAGCAGCCGGCCTCCGCCAAGGCCGCTCCGCAACCGGCCGCGGCGACTGCGCCGGGCCTGGCCCATGTGTGGATCGGTCCCGACGGCAAGCCGCTGCCCTTCCATTCCGACCAGGAGGTCATGGAATTCCTGCGTACTGCCAAAGTAATTTCCATCAAGGACATCGGGGAGGGCATCACCAACCCGCAGAAAATCATGCTCGAGAAAGACGGCGTCCGCGCGAATGCTGTCTTCCGCGCGGTGAACGAAGACAAGACGTACGCCACCATGTCGGGGGGCAGCACCGAGATGTTTTTTCGCGACAGCTACATCTTTGAGCCCGCCGCCTATCATTTGAGCAAGCTTCTGGGTATGGACAACGTGCCCCCGGCCGTGGAACGGGGCCTGCGCGGGAACGATGGATCCGTGCAGATCTGGCTGGAAGGCGCGATGAACTACACCAAGAGCCGCAAGCAGAAACTGGAGCCTCCCGACCGCATCCGCTGGAGCCAGCAGATTCACATGATGCGCTTCTTCGACGCGCTGGTCTTTAACACTGACCGCAACATGGGCAACATGCTCATTGACCACGACTGGAACCTGTGGCTCATTGACCATACGCGCGCTTTCCGGCGCCAGGTTACGCTGCGCTCGCCCGCTCCCCTGATTCAGACTGATCGCAAGCTCTACGAAAAGCTGAAGAACCTGGACGAAGGGCAGGTTCGGCAGACCCTGAAGCCTTTTCTTCGCAGATACGAGATTGACGCGCTGCTGGAGCGGCGGCAGAAACTGCTCGCCCACTTCGACAAACTGATCCGCGAGAAGGGTGAGAACAAGGTCCTGTTCGATTGGAACCCCGGTTCGTGAAGGCGCTTCTACAAGCGCATGCCCTGGGGCAAAGGCGGAGAATACACTGGACAAGCCCTGAGCCTGGGGTGCAATCTTCTGCGGTCGTAGGCTTGACTTCTCCTGCATGATCCGCCTTTTGGAACGCGTGCTGAACCTGCGTCCCGGCGACTTCGGACGCGGCAGCCTGCTGTTCCTCTATCTGCTACTGGTGATTGCCAGTTATGTGATCGGCAAAGTGGCGCGCGACGCCCTCTTCCTCGACAAGTTCAAGGCCGTGGACCTGCCCTGGGTAGTGATCGGGATCGCGATCTTCACCGGATTCGTGGTTTCGGGGTACGTGGCCATCGGTCGGCGGGTATCTCTGCGGGCGCTGCTGATCGGAAGCCTGCTGTTCTTCTCCTCCAACGCACTGCTGTTCTGGTACCTGGCGAGGTTTCATCAGTTTCTCTGGCTCTTCCCCCTGTTCTACGTCTGGGTGGGGATCTTCGGAGTGCTGGCGCCGGCCCAGGTGTGGACCCTGTCTAACTACGTATTGACCACGCGCGAGGCCAAGCGCATCTTCGGCGTGGTAGGCGGAGGCGCCATATCCGGCTGGATAGTCGGGGGCTTCATTGCCGGCCGCTCCAAGCAGTTCGGGGCGGAAAACCTGCTCCTGGTGATGGCCGCGTTCCATCTGATCTGCGCCGCTCTGGTGGTGTTCATCTGGAAACAGAAGGAAAACGCGCTGCTCGAGACTGCCGACGAAGCCGCCACCGCCAAGTCGCCGGAAACGGTGCCGGTGCTGGAGAGCCTGCGATTGATTTGGGCGTCGCCCTATCTGCGCGCTATCGCCGGAGTGATCTGCGTGGCCTCGCTGGTGACCACCACGGCGCAGTGGCAGTTCATCGCCATCGTCAAAACCAACATCCCGGCCAAGAACGAGATGGCGGCCTTTCTGGGCGACTTTAACTTCTATGCCGCGCTGGCCTGCCTGGCCATGCAGTTGCTGGTGACCTCACGACTGCTGCGCCGCTTCGGCATCGGCCCGGCGCTGTTCGTAGTGCCATTGGTGCTGCTGGCGGGTACCGCGGGCATCATCATCTGGGGAACTCTGGCCGCGGCGACGGTGATGAAGGGCGGCGACCAGCTCCTGCGCTATTCCATCGATAAGTCGTCGGTGGAACTGCTCTACCTGCCGCTTTCCGGGGACCTGAAGCTGCAGGTGAAGTCGTTCATCGACACCGTCATCTGGCGCCTCGGAGATGGTCTTTCGGGTCTGGTGATCCTGCTGTTCGCCACCCGTCTGGGATGGAGCCCGCGGGAAGTCGGCTGGATCAACCTGCTTCTGATCGCCGGCTGGATTGCGGCGGCCTACGTGGCCCGCCGTGAATACGTGGCCACGCTCAAAGACACCATCCTGCAGCACCGCATGGACAGCGAGCGCCAGTCGGTGCCGGTGCTCGACCGCTCCACCAGCGAGATCCTGGCTTCGAACCTCACGGCCAGCGATCCCAAAGAAGTGCTGTACGCTCTGAACCTGTTCGACGTGGACCAGGGGCACAGCGTCCACCCCGCCATGCGCGGGCTGCTGGACCATCCCTCGCCTGAAGTGCGGCTCAAAGCTGTCTCGCTGCTCGCCGAAGCCGGCGACCGTTCCGTACTGAAGAAAATGGATGACCTGCTGCACGATCCCAGCCTGGAGGTGCGCACCGAGGCGCTGCTTTATCTGACCCACCACGGGCATATCGATCCGCTGGTGCGCTTGCAGGAACTGGGCGACTTTGCCGACTTCTCCGTGCGTTCCGCTATGGTGGCTTTCCTGGCCAAACCGGGTGAATCCCAGAACCTGGAAGCGGCGCACCGCATTCTGGAACCCATGGTGACGGAGCAAGGATCAGCGGGCGTGCGCACGCGCCTGGAAGCGGCGCGGCTGATCGGTTCGCTGCCCGACGCTTTTGAGCACGAACTGGGGATGCTGCTGTACGACGAGGACACAGAAGTGGCGCGCCATGCCATCCGCGCCGTGGGACGGTTGCGCAAGCGCCGTTTGCTGCCAACCCTGCTGGAACGCATCGCTGATCCCGAGCTCAACGAAGATGTGGTGGATGCCATCGTCAGCCTCGGCGACTCGGTAGTGGGCACGTTGCGCGACCACCTGGCCGATCAGGCCATTGCAGCCGAGGCGCGTGGAGAAATCGCGCGTGTCCTGGGGCTGCTCGGGACGCTGGCCGCGGGCCGCGTGCTGATGGAGAACCTGCTACAGAGCGACACCGCGCTGCGCTTCCGAGTGATCAGCGCCCTGAACAAGCTGCGCCAGGCGCGGCCCGAACTGGAACTCGATGTCCTGATGGTGGAGACGGTCGTGGCCGCGGAGATCATCGGCCACTACCGTTCCTACCAGATCCTGGGCACGCTGGGTGGATCGCTGGAGAGCGACGACCCGGTACTGCGCACTCTGCGGGAAACCATGGACATGGAGGTGGAGCGCATCTTCCGCCTGCTGTCGCTGCTCCATCCGCAATACGACCTGCACAGCGCCTATGTGGGCTTGCAGTCAAAGAACCCGGTGGTGCACGACAACGCCCTGGAGTTCCTGGACAACGTGCTCAAGCCGCAACTGCGCAGCGCCCTGGTGCCGCTGCTGGACAGCGAAGTGGGCGTGGCCGAGCGCGCCCGCCTGGGCAGCCACCTGGTGCACGCCAGCTTGGAAACACGCGAGGAAGCCGTGGCCGCCCTGGTAGCCAGCGAGGACCCGTGGCTCAAATCCTGCGGCGTCTACGCCATCGGGACGCTGCGGCTGTTCTCTCTGGCCGAAAAGCTGGAGGACTGCCTCACCCACGACGATCCGCTCCTGCGAGAGACCGCCCGCCAGGCCAAGGTACGGCTGGC
>JBOGLL010000238.1:0-3240 GCA_050746065.1 Terriglobales bacterium
GCCCTCAAGCTCGGCCTGAACCATCCCATGGGCCCGTTTGAGCTGGTGGATCTGGTGGGGCTCGACACCCGCCTGCACATCCTCGAATACCTGCACCGCTCGCTGGGCGACAAGTTTCGTCCCTGTCCGCTGCTTGTCCAGTATGTGAAGGCGGGGCGTTTGGGACGCAAGGCGGGCAGGGGAGTGTTTGATTATCCTGAGCAGAAGCCAACGAGTTCCTGAAGCCAACTTCCGTCTTCTCTGCGTCCTTTGCGATCTCTGCTTTGAAAATCAGTTTGTTTGCTCCTCCGGCGGCTTCACCCGCCGGAAGGCGAAGTAAAGCAGGACGTCGTAGACGATTTTCATTCCTCCGGCGATGATCAGCGGAGCAGCCAGAGATACCTGCTGCATGAACAGTCCCGCGAAAGTCGGCGCCGCGGCCCAGCCCGCGTTGCGGACCACGCTGGTCATGCCGCTGGCAAAGGTGCGTTCGGCGGGCGCCACCACTGCCACCACATAGGACTGGCGCGTGGGGACGTCCATTTCCACCAGAGACTCCCGGGCGAGAAACAGCGCCACCGCCCAGGCAAACGACGGTGCGAAAGGGACAGTCATCAGCAACAGGCTGGAAGGGATGTGGGTGAACACCATGGTGTTCACCAGGCCGAAGCGACGGGCCAGGCGCGCGGCCACCAGATGCGAAAGGGCGTTGGCCACGCGGGTAACGGCGAACAGCGGAGCCAGGCTTCCCTCGGCCACGCCGAATCGGTTGAAGAACCAGTAGGCCAGCAGGGCGTTGGTCAGAAAGCCTCCGGCGAAGGCGTCCACGAAGAAAAGCGCCGAGAGCCGGGTGACCACACGCCTACCCTCGGGAGAAATGGTTGCTAACGCGGTCGAGGGCGGCCGGGCGGCGTCCCGCAATTCTTCCGGCCCGGCCGAGGGCGGCCGCGCTACACCATCCTGGGGAGAGATCGCGACAGCCGGCGGGACGCCGGCGCTACGAATGTCCGCGGCCGAGGGCGGCCGGGCTACACGCACCTCGACTTGCGGTGAGAGGAAGGCGTAGAGCAGCGCGCAAACGATTCCCAGGCCGCCGTAGACGCCGAAAGTGATCTGGTAGGAGGCCAGCACGTCCACGTCAAAGCGGGCCCGCAGGAGCAACGGGAGAGCGCCAGCCAGCGCACCCAGAGCGTGGCCTGCATCGAGCACGATGTTGTACCAGGCCAGCGCCCGGGTGCGGCGCTCGGCGGGGATGGCTTCAGGGATGACGGCCTGTTCCAGGGCGGAGGCAGCACCACGGTCGCGGCCCATGCCGTTCACCGTCCCCAGGAAGGCCAGGCCCAGCAGGGCCGGGAAGCTGCCGGCCATAGGGAGCACAAAGCCACCCAGGGCGGCCAACAGCGAGAGCCCGACCAGGGTGCGGCGGCGTCCCAGGTGGTCGGCGCGGAAGCTGGTCAGGAGCGTAGCCAGGGCCGCGCCTGCCAGTCCGGCTGCTACCACGATGCCGATGGCGGTGGCGGAAAAGCCTGCCCGGGCGAGGTATAGCCCCAGAACCACCCCTGTGATGCCCACGCCCAGGGCGCGCAGGAAGGCGGCGGCGTAGATGAGGAGCAGGTCGCGGTTCACAAGGCAGCCATCAGCTGTCAGCCATCAGCCTTCAGCTTACCCATCTTGCATGCAGATACTTTGTTAAGAAAAGCGGAAATCAGGGCGGGGGAGGGCTCAAACGCCCTTCCCCAGGGCCAGGCTGCGACCCTGCCTCGGGACGGGGGAAACCTTTTAGCTATCGCAACGTCTAAACCGCTGTATTCGTACGGACTTTTCCGGAACCGGGCTCCTAAGCAGTACGTAATAACTGCTATCATCATGCGCATGTTCCTGGACATTTTCGCCCAGACCCTGCGCACCCTTTGGGCGCATAAGCTGCGCTCCTTCCTGACCATGTTCGGGATTGCCTGGGGCGTGGGCTCGCTGTTGCTGCTGATCGGGCTGGGGGAAGGCTTCCGCTCGGGCAACAAGCGGCAACTGGACACCATCGGCGAAGACATCATGTTCATGTTCGGCGGCCGCGTACCGGCCGTCGAAGGCAGCCTCCAGGCCATGAAGCCCTTCCAGCTCACCTACCAGGACTACCTGGCAGTGAAAGAGGAAGCCAAGCATCTGCGGGCGCTGTCTCCGGTATTGAACCGGGGCGATATCCGCGCCAGCAGCGAGTTCAACAGCACCAACGGCCAGGTGTTCGGGGTGAACGCCAACTACAACGACATCCGCTACATGCCGCAGGACCAGGGACGCTGGATGAACGAGCTCGACGACCAGCAGCAGCGGCGGGTGGCCGTCCTAGGCGATGAAATGCGTCGCAATCTGTTTCCCGGCCGGCCCTTCCTCGGGCAAATCATCCTGCTGAACGGCGTGCGCTTCGAAGTGATCGGCTCCATTGCCAAGATGCGCGGTGAGTCCAGCCAGACCGACATGCGCGTGTTCATCCCCTTCCAGACCATGCGCGTGCTTTATCCGCTGAAGGACGAAGACCGCGAAGACGGCATCAGTTTCCTGAACTATCGTCCTGCCACGCGCGAGGCACACAACGACGCGCGCATGGAAGTGCGCCGCATCATCGCCCGCCGAAGGGGCGGATTCGACTACACCAACGACGACAACTTCTGGGACTGGGACACGGTGAAGAGCCAGGAGACCATCGGCAAGATCTTCGACGCGATGAACCTGTTCCTGGGCGGCGTAGGCCTGGTGACGCTGGCGCTGGGCGCCATCGGGATCATCAACATCATGCTGGTGTCGGTGACGGAACGCACCCGCGAGATCGGGTTGCGTAAAGCACTGGGAGCTACCAATCGCAGCATCCTGACGCAATTCTTTCTGGAGGGTGCGTTCCTCACCATGATCAGCGGAGGCATGGGGCTGGTGGTCGCGGCAGGCTTCATGGCACTGCTGGGACTGCTGCCCGCACCGGAAGGATTCGACACGCCCAGACTCGTACCCTCGTCGGCGGCGCTGGCCATCGGGTCGCTTGCGCTGGCGGGCATTGTGGCGGGGCTGTATCCCGCGCGCAAGGCCGCCATGCTGCAGCCGGTGGAAGCGCTGCGCAAGGAATAGCAAGCCGGAGGCAGGAAAGGCACGGAAACATGTTTCGCGATCTTCTCGGACAAGCCTGGAGCAGTCTGAAGCACAACCGCCGGCGCAGCGCCCTCACCATGCTGGGCATGGCCTGGGGCATCGCCACGGTGGTGATGCTGCTGGCCT
>JBOGLL010000239.1:0-2647 GCA_050746065.1 Terriglobales bacterium
GTGTTCGAACAGGAAGGCAAGAATGGAAAGCCCGATAGCGAACATCATGGCAGTGGTAGCCGTGTTCGAGATCCAGGCGGACACGAACGCCGTCACGGCGCCAAACACCAGCAGGATGCGCGACGGCCGCGCGCCCACCCAGCGCAGCGAAAGCACGGCGTAGGCCAGCCGGCGGTGCAGGTCGTGCACAAAAATCGCCCGCGCCACGATGAAGGCGCCGATGAACAGGAACATCAGCGGATCGGCAAAGGGTGCGAACACTTCCTTCGCCGGCGCCACGCGCAACACCACGCAGGCCGCAGCACCCAGCAGCGCGGTGACCGGCATGGGCAGCGCCTCGGTGATCCACAGCGTCACCACGGCCGCCATCACTGCAGCCAGGCGGTGCGCTTCCGGCGTGAGTCCGGAAAGCGGCGCGAAAAAGACGATCAGAAAGATTGCCGGTCCCAGCACCACGCCCGCGCGGCGGCGCGAGCGCTCAAAGCGCTCTTCGCGCTCGGAGAGCTTTTCCAGCGGCTGTGCGGAAGCGGTCACGTGCGAGCAAGGTAAACACGCGGTTGCGCCAAGTCAATGCGCATCGCTTCCTGCTTCCGGTTCACGGCGCAGCGCTGTACTATGGCGCGCGTGTCCATCGGAGCAACCGCTCGGCCGCACGCGATCTCCCACTGGCTGGAAGAACTTGCTTTCGCGCTCAAGGTTTCGCGTCCTGGAATGTGGCTGACGGCGGTATGGTTCTACCTGCTGCCGCTGGGCGGGCGCGACGTGCTCCATCGCCCCGAGTTCTGGCTGGGCGTGTTGTACATCACCTTCCCGCTGGGCTATTTCCTCTGCGGCTGGAACGATCTGACGGACGCACAGGTGGACAGTGGAAATCGCCGCAAGGATTCGTATCTCTTCGGCGCTCGCGGCAGTCCGTCACAGCTTGCCGCCCTGCCCATCTCCATTGCGCTCGTGCAGGCGCCGTTTGTCGTCATCTTCACCGCACTGCTGGGACCGCGAATGTTGTGGTGGCTGGCGGCATGGGCTGTAGCTTGCGCTCTCTACAACTCGCCCGGCTTCGAGTGGAAGGCGCGGGCTCCCTCCGACCTGTTGATTCAACCCACGTTTCTTCTGATGTTTCTGTTCAGCAGTTGGTTGAATCACGCGCCGCAGCTTCCCTGGCCGGCCTTCGTGTTCGGCGCGCTGTTCGCCATCCACGGCCATCTGCTGCAGGAGATCATGGACATCGAGCCTGACCGGCTGGTGGGACGCCGCACCACCGCGATTCTGCTCGGACATGTGCGCTCCAAGCTGTTGCTCGCAATCTTGATGGCCTCGGAGGCTGCCGTGCTGGTCGCTTGTTTTGACGAGCGGGTCATGGGCGTGTTTTTCGCCGTGGCAGCGCTCATCGCTGTCGCCGACGCCGCCTTCTGGCGCGACCGGCCGTATGGCCCAAATGCGCTGCGGCACTTCATGCTGGCCTGGAACCTGCTGGTGATCATGAGTATGCCGTGGGTGTGGAGCACGGCTCGCCTCACGCGCCTGGCTTGATATCGCAGTCGAAGGAGACCGCCCATCGCCGACCGCATCCGCCGCTACTTCGCGCTGGACGCGCACGGCACCACCTTCCGGCGCGAGGTGATTGCCGGCGTGACTACGTTCCTGACGATGTCGTACATCATCGTCGTGAATCCCGCCATCCTGAACGCCGCCGGCATTCCCACCGGCCCTTCCATGGTGGCCACTATCCTGACCGCAGTGTTCGGCACGCTGCTCATGGGGCTGTACGCCAACCGCCCGTTCGGCGTCGCGCCTTACATGGGAGAAAACGCCTTCATCGCTTTCACCGTGGTTGTTGTCCTGGGATTTACGTGGCAGGCTGCCCTGGGCGCGGTGTTCCTGGGTGGCGCCCTGTTCATCCTGCTCACGGTGATGCAGGTGCGCCAGTGGCTGGTAGGCGCAGTGCCGGCGACGTTGCGCTACAGCTTTGCGGTGGGCATCGGGCTGTTCATGACTTTCATCGGGCTGAACGAATCCGGCCTGGTGCGTCTGGGCGTAACCGGCGCGCCGGTAAAGATCGGAGAGCTCACTTCGGCGCCGTCGGGCGTGGCCATCACCGGCTTTCTGCTCACCGCGGCGCTCATGATCCGGCGCGCACCCGGCGCCATCCTGACGGGGATTCTGGGAAGTACGTTCTTGGCATTTCTCCTCGGCGTCGCCAAACCACCGTCGGCGTGGATCAGCTCGCCGCCCAGCCTCGCGCCCATATTCCTGCAATTCGACCTTGCCGCCACGCTGAGTTGGGGATTCTTTGCCGTCGTGCTCACCGTGTTCATCATGGCCCTGGTGGACACCATGGGATCGCTGATCGGCGTCTCCGCCCGCGCCGGTTTCCTCGACGCCGATGGCAACCTGCCGCAGATCGAGCGCCCCATGCTGGTGGACGCGCTCTCCACGACGTTCGCCGCGGCGGTGGGGACGACGACGGCAGGTGCGTACATCGAGTCGGCGGCGGGCGTCGAAGCCGGCGGACGCACCGGGCTCACCGCCGTGGTCACCGCCCTGCTGTTTCTGCTGGCCCTGTTCTTTTCTCCTTTCGTGGCGGTTATCCCACCCCAGGCCTACGGCCCAGCGCTGATCATCGTCGGCCTGCTTATGATCGAGCCCA
>JBOGLL010000240.1:0-2842 GCA_050746065.1 Terriglobales bacterium
ATTCATCGCCCCGTTGTTCACTGCGCAAGGCATCCGCATCCTGCGCCAGGAGCGCACGCCCGTTCAATTGAGCGACGAGACGCTTAATCTGATCGGGATAGACGACCCGCGAGGCGGAAGTGAAGCAGAATGGAAGCGTGATCTCTACCGTCGCCTGCACAAAGGGCTGGTGATGCCAGGCACGGTTAACATTCTGCTGACACATGAACCCTCCGGGTTCATGTTTGATCGCGCCGCCGAGCTCGGTATCGACTTGACGCTGGCCGGACATACTCATGGCGGCCAGTTGGCGCTCGAGTTCGTCCACCGCGGCCTTAACATCAGCCGCCTCTTGTATCGCTACACCAGCGGATGGTACGAAAAGCATGGCTCGCAGCTCTACGTCAACCGCGGTATCGGCACGACCGGCTTCCCCATCCGACTCGGTGCCCGGCCGGAGATCGCGATATTGGAGTTGGTCAGAACCTAACCTACAGGACCCGTGGAGGCAAGACGATGTCGGTTCGTGACCGCCACGCTTCCCGAGCCGAACTTGAGCAAGATTTGAGCAACTTGGGTAAGACTTGGGTAAAGAGTGGGGAACCTTTGACCCTTCCCGGCGGAACTGCTCCGCGCGCTTCCCCGGAACGTCGGTTCCTGTGGCAGTACGGTCGGCCATCGCAGGGGTTGCCGACCACGCCCCCGGAGCACACCCGGTATTCTGGTAGATCCTGCCTTGGGCTGCCCGGAAGCGCCTGCGCTGGCCGGGCACCAGGTTGAGGTCGCTGAAGAACCCGCATCGGAGAACTGCCTGTGAACTATCGCAGATTGGGGCGTACGGCGCTTCAGGTGAGCGAGCTTGGCCACGGCCTGTGGGGAATGGGCGAGTGGAGCGGCTCCAGCGACCAAGCCTCTCTTCAGGCCCTTCGCACCTCGGCTGGCCTCGGCTGCAATTTCTTTGACTCAGCCTGGGCATACGGCGAAGGGAAAAGCGACCGGCTGCTCGGCCAACTCCTCCGAGAGAATCGGGAGAGTCGACTGTACGCTGCGTCCAAGATCCCGCCCAGGAACGGGAAGTGGCCTGCGACTTCCCGGGACCGTCTGGAGGAGGTCTTCCCCAGGGACCACGTACTCCGGCACACCGAACTGATCCTCGAGGCCCTGGGCACCGACTCGATCGACCTTTTGCAGTTTCATGTGTGGGACGACAGTTGGGCCGGGCAAGAAGCGTGGATGAAGGTGGTGCGCGACTTGAAGGAGCAGGGCCTGATTCGAGCCTTCGGAATCAGCCTGAACCGCTGGGAGCCGGCCAACGGTATTCGCGCCTTGCGAACCGGTTTGGTGGACACCGTTCAGGTCATCTACAACATTTTTGATCAGGCCCCGGAGGATGAGCTCTTCCCGGTCTGCGCGGAGCTGGACATCGGGGTGATCGCCCGCGTGCCTCTGGACGAGGGCAGCCTTGCCGGACAGCTCACGCGAGACACCACCTTCCCCGCGGACGACTGGCGAGCACGTTACTTTGGCCCGGAAAACCTGCTGCCCACGGTGGAGCGTGTGGAGTCACTGAAGCGGGTCACGCCCTCTTCCCTGACCCTGCCGGAGATGGCTCTGCGGTTCATCCTGTCCAATCCGCAAGTCCACACCACCATCGCCGGCATGCGCAGGCTGGAGCACGTCCGCCAGAACCTGGCCGTCGGCGATGGAAAGGCACTCGCGCCGGACTTGCTGGCCACACTGCGCAAGCATCGCTGGGAGAGAAAACTGGCGCCCTGGTCGGACTAGCCGCTCCCCGGCGGCTCAGGGCAGCAGCCCGACGGCGGAGCGGCCCGGCCACACCCGCCAGTGACGAAAGCCTTCCGCGTAGCGGCAGCCGGACTGGATCCCGCGATAGCGCGCGTTCAACTCGATGAACTCCAGGAAGCTGATCCCGTACTGCTCCTTCAGCCAGAGGGCCTGGCTTTCGTGCTTGGCCAGCATTTGCTGCTTGGTGGCGAAGGTGGCGGAGACGTCCACGTACACCTCCGGCTGAAAACCGACGCCGGCAATGGTATCCATGAAGAAAATTTCCGGAACGCTGGCTGCCGCCGGATGAGCGGTTTCGATCTTTTGAACCGCGGCCAGCATGCGCACGTCCATGAAGAGCTGCGCCACCGTTCTGTGGTCCACATGGTAGTCGTTGGGGTCGTGGGTGAGGATGACGTCGGGCTGGCTCCGGCGCAGCAGGTCAATGAAGTCGCGGCGGGTGTCTTCGCGGGAGAAGAGAAACGCATCCGGATAGCCCATCCACACTAACTCCGCTCCGATGAGCTGGGCCGAAGCCCGCGCTTCCTTCTCGCGCAGCGCGGCCGTTTCCTGGTTTGAGAGCCTCGTGGAGCCCAGTTCGCCGTTGGTGGCCACAGCCATGGTCACGCTGTGACCGCCTGCAGCGTACTTGGCCAACGTCCCGGCGCAGAGGATCTCCAGATCGTCCGGATGTGCCCCCACTGCGAGCACGCGCATGGGTCTGCCTCCCGCAGCCGGCTGGCTCGGCCTATTTCTTTGGGTTTGTGGTCATGCTGGTGTTGCCGCCTGAGGGTTGGCCAGACGGAGCGGCCAGAGCCTTGCCGATGTCCTTCCACTTCACCAGGATGAATCCCTCGTCGCGCAGGAACTTCTGAAACTCCGGGCTCTTCACCATGTCGAAATCCTGCTGCCGCCAGGCCGCGCCCCAGTCGGGATGGTCCCAGGTGGCGGCGCGCATCTCCTCATCGTCGTACGCCGTGTGCAGGATCAGTTGGTGGACACCCGGGGGTAGGGGGCGCAGCATGTCCTTGTAGGTGTCCACCCATTTCTCACGGGGCACACCCGGCCGGATCTCCAG
>JBOGLL010000241.1:0-8069 GCA_050746065.1 Terriglobales bacterium
GCTCCGGCACCGGTCCGCAATGCTCTCTATCGCAACCTGCGGAACGGCACGTTCGAAGACGTAACCGTGAAGGCCGGAGTGCCGGGCAACGGCCACTACGGCATGGGTGTGGCCGCTGCCGACTACGACGGCGACGGGAACACTGATCTGTACGTCACCGCATTTCAGCGCAATGTCCTGTATCGCAACCGGGGCGACGGAACCTTTTCCGATGAGACCGAGCGTGCCGGCGTTGCCGGAGGCGCGTGGAGCTCCAGCGCTGCCTTCCTCGACTACGACCGCGACGGCGATCTGGATCTGTTCGTCGTGCGCTATGTGGACTTCGACTTCAGCCGAAACATCACTTGCGGCGACCGGGCACGACGCATCCGCGCCTACTGCCATCCCGATGTGTATGACGGTCTGACCAATTTGCTTTATCGGAATAACGGCGACGGCACCTTCACGGACGTCAGCCAGGCGAGCGGCATCGCTGCACACGTGGGCAAGGGATTGGGCGTGGTAGCGGCGGACCTCGATTCCGATCGTTGGATGGACATCTACGTGGCCAATGATTCCGTGCGCAGTTTCCTATTTCACAACCGTGGCGACGGCACCTTCGATGAGATCGGAGTTCGCGCCGGTGTGGCTTTCGACGACGGAGGCCGGCCTCAAGCCGGCATGGGCACGGCGGCCGGCGACTTCGACAGCGACGGACGGCTGGACCTCATCAAGACCAATCTCGACCGCGAATACAACAACCTGTACCGCAATTCGGGCACCCTTTTTGTGGACGTGGCCTACCAGGGCGGATTCGCCGCTCCTAGTCTTCCTATGGTGGGTTGGGGCACGGAGTTTTTCGATTACGACAACGATGGCGATCTGGATGTTCTGATAGTCAACGGGCACGTGGTAGACAACGTGCGCTTGCTTCGGCCGGAGAGCCGCTATCCCCAGCCCAAATTGCTGTTCGAAAATGCGGGCGGGCGGTTTCGCGAAGTTGCCACACAGCATGGCGCAGCCCTGATCAAGCCCCAGGTGAGCCGTGGCGCAGCGTTCGGCGATTTCGACAACGATGGGGATGTGGACGTACTCGTGCTCAACCTGGGCAGTGCTCCTGAATTGTTGCGCAACGACGGAGGCAACCGCGGCCGCTGGCTGACGTTGACCCTCGAGGGTACGAAGAGTCCGCGGGATGCGATCGGCGCCTTAGTGCGGGTTACGGCGTTGGGACGCACAGTTCTGCGCTGCAAAGCCGCTGGCGGGAGTTACCTTTCTGCGAGCGATCCGCGCATCCACGTGGGGCTGGGCACTGCCGAAAGGGCCGATAAGGTCGAGATCCAATGGCCGAGCGGCTCGGTGGAGGTGCTGGAAAAGCTGGAGGCAGGAAAGTTCTACCGCGTGCGCGAGGGCCAGGGCATCGTAGAAAAAAAGCAAGAGTAGCCAGGCGTCTTGCGTTGTGAATCCTATTTCCTTTTTTTCTCTCCAGCCAGTGCCTCGGCCAGCGCCTGGCGCACATCGGGATTCTGGGGCTCCAGCGCGGCGGCGCGACGCAGGTGTGCAACCGCTTCGGCGTGCTTTCCTTGCCGCAGTTCAATGCGCCCCAAGGCCAAGTAGGCCTCGGCATAGTCATCGAGGCTCACAACGCGCTCGTAGGCCCGGGCCGCGTTTTCATCCTGGCCAAGTCGCTCCCAGCACATTGCTTCGAGGAGGTGGTAAGCGGGCTCAAAGTTTTTCTTTCCTATTGCCACCTGTGCCTTTTCGAGCGCTTGCTCATACTCCCGGCGGAGAAACAAGATCTGGGATTGGCGGTAGTAAGCCAGGTCATTCTGAGGATCGAGCCGAAGGATTTCATCCAGCTTTTCATTCGCGGCATCGACTCGGTCCTCTTCCAGGAATCGCTTTGCGTCCATGTGATATGCGCTCACGCGGCGGTCCCGCTGGCGCTGCTCCAGAGTGACGGCGCTCAGGCGCTCATGCTCCGCGAGCATCTCGGCCGCTTCTTTGGATCGTCCCAGCCGTCCCAGCAGGGTACCCAGAGCGTAGAGGGACTCCAAGTGCTGAGGAGACAATTCGAGGACCCTTCGGAGGGCTGTTTCAGCCTTCTCCAACTCGCCTAGCCGGACCAGGACCACCCCCAACTGATATTGAGCATCGGCGTTTGCAGGAAGCTGTCGGACCGCTGCTTCAAGATGCGACTTTCCCTCCTGGGCGTCGCCACGCAGGCTGTACATCAGGCCCAGGTTGTAATGAGCCATCCCCAGGTTGGGATCGATTGCCAGAGCGCGCTTCAGGAGAGCCTCGCCTTCACGCGACTTCTCATCCCTGAGCAAGACGATACCTAGCTCTCCCAATCCCGCAGGGTCCCTCGGACGCAAGCGGACGTATCGGCGCAGATGCTTTTCTGCCCGGGCATTGTCGTCCTGCTCGCGGGCGATGCGGCCCAGCAGCAGCTGAGCGCTGGCATTGCGGGGTCGCAGATAAAGCAGATTGCTGAGGGTTTGCTCGGCGTCGTGAAAGCGCTTGAGTTGCAACTCCAGGGTTGCCAATCGCAGGTACGATTTCGGCTGCGTGGGTTCCAGTTGAATGGCTTTGCGGAAATGCGCTATCGCTTCCGCCGACTGCCCGCGGCGGGAGAAGACTTCTCCCAGGTTGTTGTAGATGGCTGCCTTAGTGGGTTGAAGATCCCGTGCATGATTGAAAGCTGCCTCGGCGGCCTCCAGTTGACCAGCCTCCAGAGCGGCAACGCCGCGCTGCAAGTACCCCTGGTAGGCGGCAGGCGGAACCTGAGGCGACAGCAAAGAGAAGAGCAGTAGACCCGCGATCATGAAACCTGCAAAGACAACAGACCGGCTGCCCCTGAGGGGCAAGCCGGTCTAGTGTTTGGAATGCTGCCTGCTAGGCCGCTACTAGAAGATAACCTTGAGCCCAAATTGCACGTTGATGGGCAAGGTCGGATTGTCCTGGGCGCTTGCCCCCGCTCCGAAGTCCAGGCATTCGGTCGACAAGCCCTCGCATTGCATTCCATTAATCGTGAAGCCGGTAGTGGTTGAGAAGGCGTTGTTTCTATTGGTCAGGTTGAAGATTTCAAAAGTGGCCCGCAATTTTGCCTTTTCCGTGCCCAACGAAAAGGCGCGCCCGAATCGCACATCCCAGTTGAAGAAGTTGTGATTGCGGAAGGGGAAGCGTTCGAGCACGCCAGAAGCGGTCGCCGGCCGGATCTGATCCAGGAAGAAGTTGGCGCATTGGAATCCGTCGGTGAAATTAGCGTTGGGAAAGGGTATGGGGCCGGGAGCGCCGCAGAAGCCACGGTAGGCGGGGAAGGCGCGCCCACTGCGAGCGCCGAAGGTTGTACTGAATTCGATCTTGGCCGGCAGGAGAAAGTAAGCAAACGCCCGGAACTGGTGACGAATATCGAGTTGGCTGGTGCCGTAGTCCAGCTCCAGGTTGAAGGGATCGGAAGGTCCGAAGAAAGCGTCGGTATCCCGGTCGGTGGTGGCATTGTCCTTGTTGTACGACAACGTGTAGTTGACCTGGAACTGGTGGCGCCGACTGTAGGCCTTCTTGGCTTGGAGAATGACCGCATGGTAGCGGGCTCGCCCGAAGCTGGCTACGACGTTGGCGCCGAATATCACGGGCCTGAATACGCCGGAGCCGGGAAAGGTTTCTACTTGGGATTGTGTCAGGCGAGGGATGCTAAAAGCTCCCACCGTGCGCCCGACACTGTCAAAGGTCACGCCGGAAGGATCCAGCGTGCGGTCCCAGGGGGTGCTGTTGAAGCCGCCCGTTCGCAAGTTCTCCGACCGGTTGTGCAGGTACGTGGCCGAAATGCTGAAGTTGGGCACGATCTCCCGCTCTACGCCGACCTGGAAATTCATCACACGAGCACTTTCCAGCTCCGGGTCGGCGAACACAATGTTGGGAGGCGAGAGCCCGGCGAGAATGGCCTGATCGGCCGGATCGCTGGGATCAAGGTCCGAATCCAGCACGTTGGGATAAACCAGAGTGAGCGCGAGATTCGTAGGCATGCCCGTCGTGGTATCGAAGGCGATGCTGGTATCGGCCCCACGGAAACCTGTGCCGCTGAGGATGGAGGCCATGTAGATAGTGACTGGGGCGGCGTAATAGATGCCAAAGCCGCCGCGCACAATGGTTTTCCCGTTGCCGCCAACATCCCAGGCGAATCCCACACGTGGCGCAAGGTTATCCAGGTCGTCGGGAATTCCCTGGGGCGGAGGACCCACCGCCTGCGTCAGCGTGCCATTCTCGATGCGCGGTCGGCCCAGGGCTACTTGATCCCCCAGGATGGGGAACTGGGGATCGGGATTCCACACGCCATCCCACCGCAAGCCCAGATTCAAAGTCACGCGGGGATGAATCTTCCAATCGTCCTGAATGTAGAGCGACCTCTCGTGTTGCCAAAACGTGTTCAGCGTGCCGCTCTCGACGGCACCGAAGCCGTTAATGCCAAACAGCTGCCGGTAGCTGGATGGGCATCGGTCTTGGGGGCAAACAGCGTTGCCGACATTGTCAAAATCCGCCAAGCTGGCGAACTGGTAGACGCCACCGGCAAAGCCAATAAATGCCTGGCTCGTGCCGTTCGAGTTCAGATCCACGCCCAACTTGAGGTCGTGTTTGCCGAAGGTCTTGCTGAAGTTATCCACCACCTGGATGCGTTTGTGGTGGCTGGTGATGGGCAGGAAGAAGCGCTGCCCGAACGTTCCCACGCCGGTAATGTTGACCTCGGGTCCGGGTCCGTTGTTGATGCGGTCCCGCCTTTCCAGCGAGTAGGCAAAACGGGCTTCATTCACCGTGGTAGGGTTCAGAACGGTGGTAATGGTTTGCAGGAATGACGGGCCTTCGTTGACGAAGTTCTCGAAGTTAGTCGAGACAGCATCCCCGACAAAGATCTGGCTCCGGCCTCCGGTGAAATTGTCGGTCTCGTTGCGGGTGTAGTTGACTCGGGACGTTCCACGCGTGCCGCTGGTGATCTGATAGTCCAGTTTCAGCAGCCCGGTCCGCAGGTCCTGCCTCTGATTCGTGGAACCCTCCAGGTCTGAAAGGAAGGGGTCCGGCAATTCGGGCGTCGCTACCGCGCTCACATCCTGGAGGAACGATGTGCCCAGAGGTCCGGCTTGCTCCTGCAGGTCACCGGCGAGGAAGAAAAAGAACTTCTCGCGCACGATGGGGCCGCCGAGGGTACCGCCGAACTGATTCCGGGTGTCGAAGGGCGGCGGAACACCGGGCAGGGCATTTTCGGCGAAAAATGAGTTCGACTGAACGAACCAGTGGGCAGATCCGTGCCAATCATTTGTGCCGGATTTCGTTACAACGTTGATCAATCCGCCGGTGGCGTGCCCGAGTTCCGCCGACAGGCCGCTGTCGCGCACCTGGAACTCCTGCACGGAATCCTGGGGGACGGTGAAATTCTTGGTCTCAAGCGACCCGAACCACTCGCCGAAGAAGGAGTTGCGATTGTCCACCCCGTCGATCATCAAGCCGGTGTATTCGCCTTGCTGCCCCTGTAGGCGCACCGGCGAGCGCAAGCCGGGGCTGGTGTCCGCGGTAGCGCCCAGGTTAGCGAAGTCGCGAAAATCTCGCCCACTGATGGGCAATTCTTCGATGTACGTGTTGTTGATCGTCGTCTTGATACGGGTTTCCCCACGGTCGATTGGGCCCACGTCGGCCGTGACCTCTACGACCTCCCCAGCCGCCGCCACCTTCAGAGTCACGTCCTGGATGAAGCGCTGCCCGACGGCAACCCGCACTTCCTTAACCAGCACTTTGTTGAAGCCGCTGGCCTCGATCTCTACCGTGTACTCGCCGGGACTCAAGGCGTCCGCCAGATAGCGCCCGTCGGCATTGGTAGTGAGTGCGCGCTGCTCGCCGGTGCCTACGTTGGTGACCTTCACGCTGGCGTTCGGTACCACGGCACCGGTGCTGTCGTAGATGTTTCCGGTGATGGCGCCTTTCTCAATGGTTTGAGCGGCGGCTGGGAGGGTAAGCAACAAGAGACACACCAACACAACGAATGCGGACCGGTTCGGGCGCATGCGACACCTCGTGGCTGTCGTGAGATTCACCAAGGATTAACGAGCGGCTGCGGATTTTAGCCCTGTTGTGTGGCAGTGTCAAGAAACTGTTGCGGCTTCGTCCTTAGCACATGAAATGTCCAGTCGATTTAGCGCAGGAAGTGTCCGATCTGCGCGGCCGAGGGCGGCCGCGCCACATCTTCGGCTACAATTCCCGCCCAAGTTGCCACGGAGGTTTGCTTTGCGGCTCAAACAGTGGGGTGTGCTTGCCTTCATCCTTGCGGTGATCCCTGCCCCGGCGGCGGCACAGGCAACCGCCTCGCCGGAACACAGGGCCGGGCGGTACATGGAGAGCATCCGCAGCCGGTCCCCAGAATTGCTCTTGTTTCTGCGGGCCCTGCCCAAGGGAGGTGACCTCCACAATCACCTGTCGGGATCGGTGTACGCCGAGAGTTACATACGCTACGCCGCCGAGGAAGGCCTTTGTGTGGATCGCAAGACCTCGACGCTCGTGCAGCCGCCTTGCGAAGACAAGCAAGGCCGGCCACCGGTGCGACAGGCCTTCGACGAGCACGCGCTCTACAACCAACTGGTAGATGCGTTTTCCGTGCGCAACTTCCAGCCGGATGACGGCGAGACCATCAGCGAGCATTTTTTTCAGGCTTTCCTGAAATTCGATGCCGCCACCAAGAACCATCGCGGCGAAATGCTGGCCGAAGTGGTCTCCCGCTCGGCTGGGGAGAACGTGCTGTACCTGGAACTGATCGCGCCTCTCGATGCGATGCGCGGATCGGCCCTGGGCGCGCGAGTAGGCTGGGACCCGGACCTGTCCCGGCTGCGGCAAAAGCTGCTGGATGCCGGACTTCCCTCCATGGTGGAGGAGGCACGACGGGAACTCGACGCCGCCGAGGACGGGATGCGCAAGCACCTGCGCTGCGGAAAGCCGGACGCCGACGTGGGTTGCAGCGCTGTGGTGCGCCACATCTTCGAGGTCCATCGCGCCTTTCCGCCGGAGCAGGTGTTCGCTGAAATGGTGTTCGGCTTCGAAATGGCGAAGGCCGATCCGCGCGTGGTGAGCGTGAACCCGGTGATGGCGGAGGCGGCATACGTCTCACGGCGTGATTTCGACCTCCACATGAAGATGTTCAACTTCCTGCACAGCCTTTATCCGGACGTGCGGCTGACACTGCATGCCGGCGAACTGGCGCCCGAGTTGGTCCCGCCCGAGGACCTGCGCGACCACATCTGGAAGTCCATTGAGGTGGGCCATGCCCAGCGCATTGGTCACGGGATCGACGCCCTGTACGAGCGCGATGCCGAGAAGCTCATGCGCGAGATGGCGCGCCGCAAGATCCTGGTTGAGTTCTGCCCTACAAGCTACGAGCTGTTACTGAGCGCGCCTGGAGTGCCCCATCCCCTACCGCTCTTCCTGAAGCACGGCGTGCCCGTGGCGCTGGCTACGGATGACATCGGCGTGGCGCGCTCGGATACGACGGCCGAGTACATGCGCGCGGTGCGACGCTTCAACCTCACTTATCGCGACTTGAAGAAAATGGCGCGGCACAGCCTGGAGTACGCGTTCCTGACCGGCCCGAGCCTGTGGTCCGACACCGCAAAGTTCGTCACGACCTCAGCATGCGCCGCGGACAAGCCGGGAGCAGCCACGGTGTCGCCACGCTGCCGGCAATTCCTTGATGGCAGCGAACGCGCCCGCTTGCAGTGGAGACTCGAAGGCGATTTCGCTCGCTTTGAGAGCCGCTTCTAGAAACGCCATGGCGACGGCCAGCCAATCCATCACTTCCAGTTCGCTCTACAACCCCGACCTGGCGCCGGTCCCGCCTGAGGGCCGCACCTGGGGAACGTACAACTACGCGGCGCTGTGGATCTCCATGTCGGTGAACGTACTCACCTACATGCTGGCGGCCGGGCTTATCCAGGGCGGGATGGATTGGAAGCAGGCGGTGGGCACGGTGTTCCTCGGCAACACGATCGTGCTCGCTCCCATGTTGCTGAACTCGCATCCGGGCGCGCGCTACGGCATTCCCTTCCCCGTGCTCG
>JBOGLL010000242.1:0-2853 GCA_050746065.1 Terriglobales bacterium
CGGGCGCCTGCGCAACCGGGTGGTGAAGCTGACCAAGCCGGGCGCGAAATACGAAGTCAAGACTCCGCACGCCGTGATCGGAGTGATCGGCACGGATTTCTATGTGTTCGTGGACGAACTTCGAACGGTAGTCATCGTGTACAGCGGCAAGGTGGTGGTCAAGCAGCGCCGCAAGGACGACCGCGACCCCAAGATGCTGGTGTTGGTAGAGCCCGGGCGCCAACTGGGTGCCGGGCAGATGCTGGAAGTGCGCGCGCCAGGAACTACGACGCCGCTTCCCCTGGCCGAACCCGAGTCCACTCCCCCGGGAGTACAGGAAGACAGCATGGAGCAGACCTCGATCGAGGACCGGAAGGAGCGGCCGCCCTGGAGCCCGAAGAAGAAGATCCTGGTGATCGGGGGCATCACCGCTGCCATCCTCACGCCCGTCCTCATCGTAATTACGAGTGACGACCAGGGTTGCATCAACTGTTCGTCGGGCCCGTAGCAGGAGGGAAGCCGCATGAACTGCGCCCAGGCGTCGTGCTGGTCCGCGTCCAGCTCGCCCTCCGGCACGTATCCCATCACCATCACGGCCACCGGCGCCAACTTCACTCACACTCTCGAAGTAACGCTGATCGTGCGCGATTAGAGTGGTGGCTCCAGCCGGGCCTAAGTCCGGCGCTCGGCCTGGCGGTGACCGGCGGAAAGCTGCAGGAGCAGGTTCTCCACCACCTTCAGCGCGATGCCCCAGCGACGCTGGGCATCGTGCTGGTCGTCGCCGTATCCGTAGAGATAGAAGGTGAGATAGAAACCCTCCTGCGGTGAGTCTCCGGGGGGCGGCGCGGGCGACGGCTCTGAGTGCGCGTGGTAGAAGCAGCGACGCACGATGAACTCGGCGGCGGCAGGAATCTCCGGAGCGCGGCGCAGAAGGCGTGAGGCGCTCTCCGCCAGCTCCTGATGACGCTCCAGGGACTGCCGTGCGCCGCCTTCACGGAAGATCAGGTCTACGTAGGAGCCGAACTTCCAGGGCGCGCCGTAAATGCGTTCCTCTTCGCTGATCTCGCTGGAAACCCAGGCGTCGCATTTGGCGGTTTCGAGGATGGAGGCCTGCGAGTTGACGGCCACCAGGAATTCCCCCAGTTCGCGGTTCTGACGCGCTTCTTCGACGTTGAGCAGCAGCTCGGGCTGGCGGCGCAGGTCGTAGTAGCGCGCGCGACCGTCGGGCGAGGCCCAGGGAACTTCCAGGTGGTCGGATTCGGCATCCAACTCTGTGGAGGAATCAGCCTGCATCCAGCTATGAGAACACTTTTTTAGGGGAAATCCTAGCGGCCGTGGTACGCCATCTCACCAGCCCTTGCTGCGTGGAGAAAACACGGGGCGCCCGACCTTTCCCCACCCGGCTGCGTCCTTTAGACTGAACCAAGGCGGCCAAGCACGATGCGGACCGGTTCGTCCTATCGCCGTCGCGCTGCCGGCCTGGCCCTGTTATCGCTCGCAGGGCTGGCCGCGGTTTGGCTGCGTCCTTCCCCCGAGCCTTCCGGTGAACTCATCACCCTCACGTTCACGCATCCCAAGCATCCCCGTTACGCTTTCCTGAGCCGGTTGATCAGCGAATTCGAGGCGGAGAATCCGGGTGTGCGGGTGCGGGAGCAGGTTTTGCCTGCGGCCACGGACGAACAGCATCAGTTCTACATCTTGAACCTTCCCGCCCGCACCGGAGATTTCGATGTGATCGACATGGACATCATCTGGGTGCCGGAGTTCGCGCGAGCCGGGTGGCTGCTGGAACTGACTCCCCACATCAGCGAGACGGAGCTGGCGCCGCTGCACGGCCGCGCGCTCCAGGCCGACCGGATGGACGGCCGGCTTTACGCCGTACCCTGGTTTGTTGACGCCGGAGTGTTGTATTACCGCAGCGATCTGCTGAAGAAATACGGCTTTGAGCCTCCGCAAACCTATCCTGAACTTCAGCAGCAGGCGCGACACATCCTGGCGGCGGAGCGCGACCCGCGTCTCCACGGTTTCGTGTGGCAGGGTATGCAATATGAAGGGCTGGTGTGCGTGGCGCTGGAGTTTATCCGCGGAAACGGGGGCGACGTCCTGGACAAGGATTCGCGACCCGCACTGGGTGACGCCCGGACGCAGGAGGCGCTGGCCTTCGTGGATGCGCTGATCCGGCAGCAGGGCGTATCCCCAGAGCTGGTCAACACCCTGAACGAGGAGGCCGCGCGGCATGTATTTCAGTCTGGCCGTGCCGTGTTCATGCGCAACTGGCCCTATGCGTGGCGGCTCATGCAAGAGCCGGATTCTCCCGTGGCGGGACGTTTTGGGTTGCGCCCGGTACCCCACTTCCCCGGATACGCTTCCGCACCCACCATGGGCGGCTTCCATCTGGGAGTGAGCGCTGAGTCGCGCCACCGGCAGGAGGCGATCGAATTCCTGCGTTTCATGATCCGCTACCAGTCGCAGAAGCAGATCGTGCTGCGCGTGGGCGTGCTCGCGGCCAACATGGACGTCTACCGCGATCCCGAAATCCGTGAGGCACTGCCTGTCTTGCCCGATCTTCTGCCGGCGCTGGAGCAGGCCCAGCCGCGGCCGGTGACGCCTTACTACTTGATGATCTCGCAGGTGCTGCAGCCGGAATTGAGCGCGGTGGTGGCCGGAATTCGCCCGCCTCAGGAGGCTATGAGGCTGGCCGACCGACAGATCGAGCGATTGCTGGAAGCCCAATGAGACGGGTCTCGACCGAGAGCCTGCGCTCCCACGCACTGCTGGCGCCGGCGGTATTCTTCAGCACGGGCATTGCGCTGGTCCCGGTCCTGTTTACGGTATGGCTCAGCTTCCGCCGCGAGATGCCCATCTTCGGGATCT
>JBOGLL010000243.1:0-3884 GCA_050746065.1 Terriglobales bacterium
CGCCATCACGTTGAACAGCGCTCCCAGGATCACCAGCACCAGCCGCTCCGGCCGCTCCAAAAAACCCACCTTGCACGTCCCGATGAGCGACTCGGCCCGCGCGCGCGTGTAACTCACCATCACGGCGCCGGTCATGACCACTGCTACCAGCACCACGTAGAAGAAGCGGCTGGCGCGCGCGTAATACACCAGTAATCCGAAGAACAGCGCCAGGTCTCCGTAGCGGTCGAGGACGGAATCCAGGAACGCCCCGAAGGGGGTTACCTGGTTCTTGGCGCGGGCCACCTGACCGTCCACCATGTCGAGGAAGCCGGCCAGGATCACCACCAGCCCGGCATACCGGAACATTGCCGCCTGATTTTCGCCGGAGGCGTAGCCGAACAGCATGGCCGCGACGATGCTGATGGCCAGGCCGAGGTAGGTGTAGGTGTTGGGAGTGATCTGGGTGAAGGCCAGCACCCGGACGATCATCTGCAGCAACGTCCGGCCGCCGCGTCCGATGGCGCTGGTCCAACTCATGACGCCTCGTCGTGGATGGTGCTCAGCTTCAGCACCTCCAGCTCACGGCGCCCGTTGGGAGTCACCACCACGGTGGTGTCGCCCACTTTCTTTCCCATCAGGCTCCGGCCGATGGGGGAAGTCGTGGAAATAAGGCCCTGCTCAACGTTGGCTTCCTCGCTGGTCACCAGCCGGTACTCGATCTCCGTGTTCTTGGACTGGTCGAACACAACCACCCGGGAGCCGAAGGCCACGCGGTCCTTGGGGATATTGCTCAGGTTCACCAGCGACAGATCCGCCATGCGCTGCTTGAGCTGGCCCAGCCGCGCGCGCACGAACTCCTGACGCTGTTTGGCCATGTGGTACTCGGCGTTTTCGCTCAGGTCGCCCATGGCCACGGCCTTCTTGAGTTCCTTGGGGAGCTCGTGGTTCAGCTCGTGTTCCAGCACCTGGATTTCCTGCTCCAGCTTTTTGCGGACGTGTTCAGGCATGAAGGAAACCGATTCCTCAGATTATAACCTTGCGGGTTGCCGGGGTGGCGGTCGGTCCTGCGGGCGGAGGCACTTGCTCCGGGATTTGTGCAACGAAAGGGCAACTGGCGTATTTTCTTAAGATTAGCGGAAATATCCTCGATTGACTCGCCTCCACCGCCAACCTATAATTGGTTTGCTCCCCCAGGCAGGCATACCAGCCCGTTCTCGAGGCCCCGCGAATGACCGCCGAACTCATTTTCCACATTGGCGACAAAGTGGTTTATCCCAATCAGGGAGTAGGCATCATCGAACAGATCGGCAGCCGGACGCTGGGCAGCACCGTGGAGCGCTTTTACCTGCTGCGCATCAGCGGCAGCAGCCTGCGGGTGATGGTTCCCTTTCACAACGTGGGCGCTGTGGGTTTGCGCCGGGTGATCCGCAATGGGGAAGTGCAGAAGGTGCTCACCTACCTCACAGATTTCAAGTGCGATAACCACACCGACTGGAAGTGCCGCTTCCGTGAGAACTCCGAGAAGATGCGCACCGGTTCGCTGATGGATGTAGCCGCGGTCCTCAAGAGTCTTTTGCAGCTTCACCAGACCAAGCCGCTCTCCTACCGGGAAAAGAAGATGCTGGACCGCGCCCGTTACCTGCTGGTGAGCGAGCTATCCCTGGCCCGCAACGGCAATGAGACCGAAGTGGAGCAGCTCATCACCCGCGCACTCGCCAAGTCTCGACTGAAGTTCCCGGAAGTCACGGCGGAAGCCTAAGCCGCTACTCTTCGGTCGTTTATTCTCCCGTCGTTATTCTCCCAGCGTTATTCTCCCATCCAGGCCCCGTACGGCCGCATGGACTCGATGTGGTCGAAGATGATCTTCATGGCGCCCGTGATGGGGACCGCGAGGATCAGTCCCATGCCTCCCCAGATCCAACCCCACACCAGCAGCGCGATGGTGACCACCAGCGGGTTGAGTTGCAGCCGCCGCCCCAGTATCTTGGGATAGAGCACGTTGATTCCGAAAAGGTGCAGCGCGGTCACGCTCAGGCAAACAGCGACTAGCTGGCCGCCGGTCAGTGTTCCCAAACCGGCAAACACCGGAGGCAGCATCGCCAGGATCACGCCCAGGTAGGGCACGAGGCTCAGGAATCCGCTGATCAATCCCAGAAAATAGGGATACGGCAGCCCCACGGCCGCGAAGATCCCCATGCTCACCAGCGACATGAGCAACCCGATCAGCAGGTTGCCCACAATGAAGCTGCGGATCATGGCGGCAACCCGGCCCAGCGTCTTGTAGGCCAGGTCGCGATTCTCCAGATTGAAAAGCATCACCGTAGCCGCGCGCACATGGTGGTGCCAGCTCAGCATGAAGTACACCAGGAAGGGGATAAACGATACCACCAGCACGAAGTCCCAAACCGAAGCCGCGCTGCGGGTCAAGACCTCGGCCCAACTGAACTTCTGCTCTACTTGCAGGGTCCTGGGATCGGTCGGCAGCACGGTTTGCGTGGTCTTTTGCAGGCTCTCCGTACTCTTGCGGAAGCGCGCCATGGCTTGCTGGATGTTGACGGAATACTTCGGCAAATCGCTGACGAAGGCCGCCGCGCGGTTGTAGAAGAGATAAGTCAGTCCATAGAGCACGGCCATCAGGGCCAGCACTGCGACGAAGGAGCCCAACGAGCGCGGGATGTGAAGGCGACGCAGCCCCTCCACCAGCGGCTCCAGCAAGAAGGCCAGCAGAATCGACACCAGAAGCGTGATGAGCACCAGCTTGGCCACGTAGCACAGGACCAGCACCACGCCCACGGCCACCACGGTCTGCGCGGCCGCCGAAGCGTAGTCTGACTTCCGTCTGCGCGGCGATTTTCCTGCGGGCAACAGTGAGGAATCTTCCCGCGCCAGCAGCGGATCTGTGGTTTCCGTAGCCACGCCGCTATCCTATCCCAACTTCCGCTCGCACCCACATGCCTATAATGCTGGCGTGTCGCATACCCCGGTCCGGCGCGTGCTCGGTCTTGACGTTGGCTCGAAGACCATCGGCATGGCCGTCTCCGATCCGCTGGGCATCACCGCGCAGGGACTGGAAACCCTCCGGCGCAAGAACAAACGTACCGACTTCGATGCCCTTGCGCGCGTGCTGGAGCAGTATGAGATTGCCGAGATCGTGGTTGGATATCCCCTGCGCATGAGCGGAGTGGCCGGACCCCAAGCCGAAAAGATGGCCCAATTCGCCGAGCAACTCCGTCACCGCTTCCAGCTTCCCGTACATCTCTGGGACGAGCGACTGACGTCGGCCGAGGCTGGTCGCGTCCTGCGGGAAACCGAAATGAGCATCCGCCGTCGCGGCCAGGTTGTGGACCGCCTTGCCGCCGTGCTCATCCTGCAATCGTTCCTGGAAAACCGCCGGGTGCGATCCGAATCAACGTCCTCACGGTAGAACTGGCTTCACAAACGGATTTTGACTTGTTGGCTGTTTCCCTCATGGGCTAAAGCCCAATGTTCATGCGGTCCTGAACAGCGCGGCTTTCAGCCGCGCCCTTTCAACTATTTGTAAAAACCAGTTGGCTCTGTTGACATCCTCTTGCGAGTAGAGGAGTCCGGGATCGGGAAAACGGGCAAGAAAAGCAGATCCCTCGCTCACGCCTCCTTCGTCCGCCAGAGGCGGACTCAGTCGGCGTGGCTCGGGATGACAAAGTTTGGGGGAAGCCTTATAGGGCGCGGTCGCTGCGCGAGTCGAGCCTGAAGGCCCGACCTACCGAGCCGCGCCCTTTCCAAGCAGGATGTCAACAGAGCCAATTGCGCTCATGAAGAGAAAGTCAGCAGTGCGCTCCACCACCGTGATCTGCGTCCGTCGCGACGGCAAAGTGGTGATGGCCGCCGACGGCCAGGTCACGCTGGGCAACGAGGTCCTCAAG
>JBOGLL010000244.1:0-5752 GCA_050746065.1 Terriglobales bacterium
GCGCCCGCCTGCTGGACGATGAGACCTTCGTCAAGCGCTTCAAAACCGAAGCCATAGTCACTCGCAAGCTGCAGCATCCCAACGCGGTGCGTGTGGACGACCTGGACACCACCGACGACGGGCGCCCGTACATCGTCATGGAGCTGGTGCAGGGACGCGACCTGCGCAAGGTGATCCATGACGAAGGGCCGTTCTCCGTCGCCCGCGCGCTGGAAATAACCCGGCAGACGGCGGCCGCTCTGGGCGCAGCGCACGCGTTGGGCATCACTCATCGCGACATCAAGCCGGACAACATCCTGCTCGTTCCCAAGCCCGACGGCGGGGAACAAGTGAAGGTGCTGGACTTTGGCATTGCCAAGGTGCGCGAGGGCGCCATGGACATGGGTGCCGGCTATACCGCCACCAAGACCGGAATGGTCGTGGGTACGCCGCAGTACATCTCTCCGGAACAGGCCATGGGTAAGCACGGCGAGGCCATCGACGGGCGCTCCGACCTCTACTCACTGGGCGTGGTGCTCTATGAAATGCTCACCGGAAAGCTTCCCTTCGATTCCGATACGCCCGTGGGCTTGCTGCTGCAGCACATCCAGGCCATTCCCACGCCCCCGCATCAACTGCGTCCGGACTTGCATATTCCCGAGTCGCTGTCGATGGTCCTGATGAAGCTGCTGGAAAAGGACCGCGAGGACCGCATCCAGAGTGCAGGCGAACTGATTGAGGCGCTCGACTCGCTGCCCGCCGGCTTCGAAGGCACGTCGGTGATGGGATCGGACGACGTCGCGGCAGCCTTTACTCCGCGGGCCGTGCAGGGAACGGCCGTGGGCATCACCACGCCCACTACGATTCGCCCCGCGGCTCCTGCGCCGAAGGCGCCGCCCCAACCCGCACCGACCGCGCGTGTGGCGGCTCCACCCCCGGACCGCGCTCGTGTGGCGCCGGGTCTTCGACCCGGCGCTTCGCCGCGCGCCGCCGAACCCTATCGGCCACGGCCGGCGGTCGTCGAGCCGGAAGAACGAAGCTGGGCCCGGCCGGCAATCATCGGAGTCGTGGTCCTGCTGATCGCCGTGGGTGTCGGCGCCTATTTCATGCAGTCGCAGAAGGGAGCCGAAGTTCGCGCTGCACGCACCGACGCCGACATTCAGGCCGACGTGAACCGTGTGCTGTCTTCACCCGAACTGACTCGGCAAGCCAGCGTCCAGGGAGGCGTGAAGGAAGGCGTGGTAACTCTCATCGGGACTGCCGAAAGCCAGTTCGCTTCTGAAATGGCCGACGGGTTGGTGCGCGGCATGGACGGAGTGCGCGTGGTCCGCAATCAGATCACGGTGAAGCCGCCGGCAACTGCTGTTGCCAGCGGCACGGATGCGCAGTCGACGTCCGATGTACAGTCGCAGCCCGCACCCAATTCGGTCGCTGCGCCTCCCCGAGATCGTTTGGCCGAGCCGCCTGGTGAAGGCGCAGGAGTCCGAGCCCGCAAAGAACGCGCCCGGCAACTGCTGGCTACGGCCGTCGAGCAAGTCCGGCAGGGCAATTATGACGCGGCCATCCAATCGCTCGAGGAAGCCCAACGCCTGGATCCGTCGAACGTCCAGGTCCGGGAAGCCCTGCGCCGCGCCCGCCGCGCCCAGGAAACAGAGAGAGAGATCCTGCGCAGGCGTCGGTAACCAATGCGTTTTCTCCTGGGTCGATTTGTCTTCGGACTGATAGTCGCTTCCGGCTCGGTGCTGGCGTCCGCGCAGTCCGGCCCGCAACTGGTTGCGCCTTCTCCCAATCCACTCGTGCGCTTCCCCGTAGTGCACACCCATCCCGACGACATGTGTTACGGCTTCCTGTACTTTTCGCGGGAGGGAATCCGCTACGAGGTAGTGCGTCCGGCGAGGCACAGCAGCCACGCATTCAGCCAGCTTCGCTCCGCGCTGGTTGGTGGCAGATTGCAGCCTTCGTTCCGGCTGAAAGGATCGGTGGCCGAATTCACGTTTCGCGACGGCAGCAAGCACAGCTTCGGCCGCGTGGCCCAGGCGGCGGTGGAAAGCGAAGGCTCGAAGGCGGTAACGCTCTTGTCGTTGCAGGACGTGCTCGAAGCCGTGAACAAGTTTGAGGTCCTTGTGGCCCGCCTGGAAGGGCGGGAGCCGCCCGCGGAAGCCGCCGCCGCAGCCAAGGCTGGGGAAAAGAAAACGACAGCGAAGCCGCCGCCAGCGGCGCCTCAACCAGCGACCCTGGTCATCACCAGCTTTCCTCCCGGCGCGCAAGTCTGGGTGGACGACAACTCTCGCGGCCCCACCGACGCAGAGAGCGGGCAGATGTCCATCACCCGTGTTCCCGGTGGCCGCAGCTATCGCATTCGCGTTACTGCGGAAGGCTACAAGGAATGGTCGCAGGCCGTCACCACCACCGCCGGCCAGACCCTCGCCGTCGAAGCCCGGCTCATCCTGGCTGGCCCTCCTCCCTTCAGCGTCCAGGACATCGTGGCGCTGCTTCAGGGAGAGGTGGCGCCTGCACGCGTTGCCGCTCTTGTGGCTGAGCGCGGCGTGGATTTTGCATTGACCGATTCAATCGAAAGGCAGATTCGTGCCGCCGGCGGCGATGCCGAACTGCTGGTAGCCATCGCCAAGGCGAAGAAATAGGTTACGCTTATTGACACCGCCATCCGGCCGGGCTAGATTTCGCTGCACCACCCCCTGAGCGCCCTGATTTGCCGAGGTGCTGTTACCCATGAGGACGACTCTTACGTTCCGCTGCGTCGCACACCGCAGCCTGTTGGTTGCGCTGCTGTTGGCCCTGCCGCTCTACGCTCAGATAAAGGGCGGCGCCTCCCAAGTTGCCATCCAGAAGCTGGTTACCGATCCGGGCGGTGTCGAAGTTCTGGTGGACGGGATCGCCCGGGGCACGACCGATGCCGGGAGCGGCGAGCTGGTCCTGCGCCTCCCCTTCGGCGAACGCAATTTCACTATGCGCCGCCGGGGCTATGAGCCGGTTCACTTCACGGTTGTGTATGAGCAGGAGCGCACAGGAGAGATCTTCGCCGCGATGAAACTGCTGCACTCGGACCCACAACCGGGCAGCCTGCTGCTCGAGGACGTGCTCGACATGTTGGACGGTGATGCCCCGCTCGAGCGCGTCGCGGTTCTGGTGCGGAAGAAGGGGGTGGGTCTCGACCTGGCCGGAGAGGCCGAGCAGCGACGCCTTGCGACGGCTGCTGGAAAGGCCCTTGAGCGCCGCAGACAGCTCTTGGATCTTCTGGTGGATGGCGCGACGCGGGACACGGTGCGCGGCAACTACTCCTCCGCGATCAGCGCGCTGGAGTTTGCCGTGCGCCTCAGCCCGGCGAACCCTGCCGTCCGCGAATCTTTGGAGCGCACGCGGCGCGCGCGTGAAACCGAACTCGAAGTCCTTTCGAGGCGTTGATGACCACATCCCTCAGGGTGGTTTTTTCCCTGCTGCTCCTGTGCGTCGGATTGCTTCCCGCTGCCACGCAGGAGCCCGACAAGTCACAAGAGAAGCCCGAAGCAAAGGCGCCCTTGCGTAACGTAGTGATGCGGTTGCCGGTAGCCCATCTACACGACGCCGGTGCCGCCTGCTACGGGCATCTGTACTTTTCGCGCGACCGCATCCGCTACCAGGTGACCAAGCCGCGCACCGCCGCCACGCATGCGCTGGATGTGGCGCGTCCTGATGTGGAAGCGGCCGAGCAATCCCCCGGCCTGGAACTGCGTGCCACGAATCCAAAAAAGACCGCCAAGCCACAGCGCTTTGCCCAACTGCCGCCGGAAAACGTGGAACTCGGGCGCCACAAGGACGCCGACCTCCTTCCGGCCACCGACCTGCTGGCCGCGGCGAACAGCTTCGCCGCGCTTGCCGGTGAATTGGACAGCGGAGGGCAGCGTCCGCGGGGCGCGCCCGATCTCTCAGTTACCATCCAGAAGTTCACCACGGATCCCGGCGGCGTTGAGGTGCTGGTGGATGGATTCTCCTGGGGAGCGACCGACCTCGAAACCGGAGAGATCATCCTTTGGGGCCTCCCCTTCGGCGAGCGCAGCTTCGTGATGCGAAAACGCGGATACGAAGTTGTACGCTTCCCGGTGCGTTACGAGCACGAGCGCACCGGCGAAACCTACGTTGCCATGAAGGCACTGAGCCCGGCGGCCCGCGGCGGCGGCCTGCTGCTCGAAGACGTGCTCGATATGCTCGAGGGCGACGTGCCTCCCGCCCGCGTGGCTGTGCTGGTGAAGGAAAAGGGTGTGAGCTTCGCCCTCACCGACGCCGCCGAAAAGCGCATTCGCGACGCCGGCGGCGACGATGGCTTGCTCCTGGCCATCGCCCGCGCGAAGAAGTAGCTTCTGCCACAGAGTCACAGAGGCACAGAGAGAAGCAATCAATGAATTTTCTTCGTCCATTGAGTTTCCTCTGTGACTCTGTGCCTCTGTGGCTGCTTTTCTCCGCGCCCTCTGCGTGCTCGGCGGTGATAGTCTCCCTGCATGGCTCTGGTCGAAGTTCGCGACCTGGTCAAGGTCTTCCCGCTGGGCGAGTCCGTCTTCGGCGGAGCGGCGACGCGCCAGGCGCGCGCTGTGGACGGCGTCTCGCTGGACATTGAGGCCGGTGAGACTCTCGGCCTGGTAGGCGAGTCGGGATGCGGCAAGAGCACACTGGGAAGGTTGATCCTGAGGCTCATCGAGCCCACTTCAGGCAGTGTCCGCTTCGGCGGCCGCGACTTGCTCGCGGCTTCGGGCGGTGAGCTCCGCCGTTTGCGCCGCGACATGCAGATCGTCTTCCAGGACCCGTTCGGCTCGCTGAACCCGCGCATGACCGTGGAGCAGATCGTGAGCGAGCCGCTGGTCATCCACCGGGAACCCGCCGCCAGCAACGGCGGCGTGCGTGTCCGGGTTGCCGAGCTGATGCGCGCCGTGGGACTGGAGGGATCGGCGCTGGCCCGCTATCCCCACGAATTTTCCGGCGGCCAGCGGCAGCGCATTGGCATTGCCCGGGCGCTCGCCCTGCGCCCGCGCTTCATCGTGGCGGATGAGCCGGTTTCGTCGCTGGATGTGAGCGTGGGCGCGCAGATCATCAACCTGCTGGCCCGTCTGCAACGCGAGTTCGGGCTCACCTATCTGTTCATATCCCATTCCATGCCGGTGGTGCGCTATCTGGCTACGCGGATTGCGGTGATGTCCAGTGGGAAGATCGTGGAAGTGGGGCCGACGGAGCAGATCACCAGCGCGCCTGCGCATCCCTACACCCGATCGCTGCTCGCGGCAACGCCCGAGATGGAGCTGCGGTAGGCTTGCCCCGCTCTTGCCTCCCGGCTAAAATCGCTCGCCAACCCTGGAGGCAAGAATCGCATGAGCACGACCGCCGTCTCCCCTACTCTACCCGAGCAGGCGCCGCTTTCCGAAGCCGGCCGCATCGTCAACACTTTCGTGGCGCCCAGCAAGACGTTCCTCGACCTGAAGCGCAAATCCACCTGGATGAGCTGGGTTGCGCCCTGGTTCCTGAGCGCCGTGTTTGCCTGGATCTTCGTGGTTGTCATGGCGCAGAAGATCGGCTTCGAGCAGATTTCCGAAAACCAGCTCAAGCTTCAACCCAAGCAGGCCGAGCAGATCGAGAAGATGCCTGCGGAGCAGCGTGCCCAGCAGATGAAGATCTCGCTGGCCATCACCAAGGGCATTTCCTACGGCATCCCGTTCATGAGCCTGATTTTTCTGGTTATCGTGGCGCTGATCCTGATGGCTACGTTCAACTTCGGTGTGGGTGCAGAGCT
>JBOGLL010000245.1:0-12181 GCA_050746065.1 Terriglobales bacterium
AGGCTGGACTCCACCGCCGTGTTACGAAGGTCGCCCGGGAGCGGACTTTGTGGTCAAGGCGGGCCAGCCGTTCGCCAGGAACTTCGAAGGCGAGAGCCATCTGCGTGACGTCCGCCAGCTTACCTTCGGCGGCGAGAACGCCGAAGCCTACTTCAGCCCCGACGGACGCAAGCTGATCTTCCAGGCCACTCCGCGCGACGGGAAGTGCGACCAGGAGTACCTACTCGACCTCGAAACCGGCGAGACCCGGCGCGTATCCACCGGCGCCGGTCGCACCACCTGCGGATACTTCGATTATCCCGAGCAGGACCGCATCATCTATTCCTCGACGCACAAGATTTCGGAAGCCTGCCCGCCTCCGCCCGATCGGTCGCAGGGCTACGTATGGGCCATTTACGACAGCTACGACATCTATGAAGCCGGACTCGACGGCTCGAATCCGCGGAAACTGACCGATTCTCCCGGCTACGACGCGGAAGCCACCTGGAACCCGCGCGGCGGGGGGCTGGTGTTTACCTCGGTCCGCGACGGCGACTTGGATCTCTATCTGATGGATGAAGCGGGCGCAGTCCGCCGCCTTACCAACTCTACCGGCTACGATGGCGGCGCGTTCTTCAGCCCGGACGGGTCGGAGATCGTGTGGCGCGCCAGCCGGCCGCAGGGCGAGGCGCTGGAAGATTACAAGCGCTTGCTGGCCCGAGGCCTGGTGCGCCCGGGAGCGCTGGAGATTTATTTGATGAAGGCGGACGGCACGGGTGCGCGCCCGCTCACTTCCAACGGCGCGGCGAATTTTGCTCCCACCTTCTACGCCGACGGCAACCACATCCTCTACAGCTCGAACGCCGGCGCGAAGAGCCCGCGCGAGTTCGATCTATGGATGCTCGACAAGCGCGGCGGAGAACCGCAGCGCGTGACCACTGCTCCCGGATTCGACGGCTTCCCCCACTTCAGCCCCGATGGCCGCTGGATGGTGTGGGCCTCGAACCGCGCCCATCCCGAGTCCGGCGAAACCAACCTGTTCCTCGCCCGCTGGGCGGAGTAGTAAGACAAAAAGCCCGGCTCGCATCGCGAGCCGGGCGTCCCCTTACTGCGGTTTGGCAACGTTAAGAGCTTTTCTTCTTATTGGCCGCCTTGATTTCTTTCTTGGCTTTGGCGATCTCCGCACTCGCGGTCTCGTCGGAGACACCCATGTCTTTCAGCGTCTGGCCTAGGGTTTTGGTCTTGATGCCCTCGAGCACGGCATTGGTGTCGAGCCCAAGGTTCTGCGACACCATCACCGCCGAAGTGAATTGCCCAAAGTTTTTGGCGCCGCTGGCAGCGTACATCTGCTGCAGTTCTTCGGACGACTTGCCGGTCTTGTCCTGCAGCATGCGGAAGGCGCCGCTGTTGATCTGCGATTCCTTCAGCGCCTGCTTGGTCTGCGGTTGGCCCTGGCTGGAACCGGTGTTGGGTGCATCGGCCGGTTTGCCCGGATCCGCGGGACGTCCTGCATCTGCCGGTTTCCCGGGAGCGGCTGACTGGCCTGCGCCCGTCGGAGGCCCCTGTTGCCCTGCGTGTCCTCCACTGCGACCCTGCGCAAAAGCAACCAGCGCTGCTGCCAACACGAATGCTATGAGTTTCCCTGACATTGCTGGATAACCTCCTGGATGAAAAATGGATGGATCTGGGTCGAACTCTTGCTTCCTGAAGTTAGATGCCGCTCAGCTCGGTGGCGTTTCCCTGCAGAATCTTCTCTGCCACGATTTGCGGCACTTCGATCTGCGGATAGTGCCCCACATCCTCCAGCGCAACGAGCTCCACCTGCCGTAGACGCCCACGGATGTGCGCTGCCATGGACGCGCCGGCAATCGGGTCCTGCATCCCCCAGACGAATCGCATCGGCACCGTGCTGGCTTCCACCGCCCCGGTCCAGCGCTCGCGGTGCATCCTGCGTTCGTGCATGTAACGGATCAGCCGATGGTAGTTACGCACGCCCTCGCGCCGGGCAATGGCCTTCCAATGCTCCCTCATCTCGGTTTCCGAAGCAGGATGCTGTCGCGAAAAGATCTGCGAGAAATTACGGCGAAAGGTCTGCTCGTTCACGAACAGGTTGACCAGCGGTCCTAGCACCCGGTTGGCCAGCATCCGCTGGATGCGCAGCGGCCGGTGCATTCCCGGATACACGCCACCGTTGAGCAGCGTCACGCTCTCCACGCGCGTCGCCAACTTGCACGCACTCTTGCGCGCGAGCAGTTCCTGGGCCACGGTGACGGCATAGTCGTGGGCCACGACTTGCGTGCGCTCCACCTCAAAACGCCGCCAGAGCGCTTCCACGATGTCCGCCTGCTCGAAGAGGGTGTAGCCGTACCGGTGCGGTTTGTCGGAATCGCCGAAGCCCAGGAAATCCAACAGCAGCAGCCGGCGGTGTGGTTCCAGCAGCGGGGCAACCTGCGCCCAGTCCCAGGAGCAGGTGGGAAAGCCGTGCAGCAGCGTGAGCCACGGACCCTCGCCCGCAACCCGGCAAAAGATGCTCCAGACCCGGGCCACCCCGCCCCGCTGCGCGGGTGGCAGCACTACCTGCACACGCTCTCCACTGGCGAACCAGGAGTCCACCGAGTTCAGCCAGGGAGCAGTCACGGAGTCAGGCGTCTATTTGTGCGGCCGGTTGATTTCGTTGAGGATACCGGAGGTACGCGCCTTGAGGATCATTTGCCGCATGCGCGGCTTGTCGGTGGCGGGCCACATGTCGTCCAGCGCCTTCCACGCCTCCTGGCCGCGGCCGCCGTACAGGTAGGCCAGAATGATCTCCAGCACGATGCCCTTCAGCTCGGTGACCCTGCGTTGTTCCTCTGGGCCGAGCTCTTTCGGTTTCTTGTCGTCTCCCTGAACAGGGACGGCGAGGAAATCGTCGAGCGTATCCTGGGAGATCAGGCCCCGGGCCTCGGCGATCTCCCTCTCATACTCGCTCCAGAACGCCTGGCTCACATGGGTGAGCGTCGCGCCCTTCAATCGGAAAACCACGCGGGGCGCGGGCGAGACCGCAGCCGGCAGTCCGTCGAAGTCCAGGAAGGCATAATCACGCGCCCAGATTTCGACGCGCCCGTCGCCGTCCAGGTCTTCGAAGTTCAGGGGCGCGGAAACCACCAGGTCGCGTATCAAGCCCGGCGGCTGGGCAAGAGAGATGACGGCGTAATGGTGGGCCGGGGCAGACACGGTTTCCAGCACCGCGTCCGGAGAGCCGTCGCCGTCCACGTCCTTGCCGCTGATGGCATTGATTGCCGCTTCGGTGCCGTGCGCTTCATACACCGCTGCGCCGGAGGGGAATAGCACGGCTGCATGACACTCGCCCGGATGTTCGGCCGCGGTGGCAGGGGCGATGGTCACCCGGAACCCGGAAATCTCTTTCTCCATGTGTCCGCGGCCGGCAACACAGGTGCGATCGGCGGCAGAAAGCGGCAGCGTCAGCAGGCAGGAGATGAAGAAAGTGGCGAACTTTGCGGACATGGCGGCTTACGAGTTCAGGATAGCAGAGATTCGCGGGCTGTTTCCTACTCCGGCCCCTCGCGCGTGATACCCAGCTTGCGCATGCGGGCCTGCAGCGTGGTCCGCTTCAGGCCAAGCCGCGAGGCGGCGCCGCGCGGCCCCGAGAGGACGCCCCTGGTCTCCTTCAGAACCCGCTGGATGTGCTTGCGCTCGGCCGATTCCAGGGTCTCGGCCTCCCCGTTGCCGGGTAAAGTCTCCGCCCGCAAGCCGGCCAGGGGCACATTGAGAACACGGCCCTTCGACAGGATGACCGAGCGCTCGATGATGTTCTCCAGTTCCCGCACGTTCCCCGGCCAGTCCCAGGCCACCAGCGCATTCATGGCGGCAGCGGGGATGGTGTCGATTTCCTTGTCCATGCGCTGTGCAAAGCGCTGCGCGAAGTAGCGGACCAGCAGGGCGATGTCCTCCCGCCGTTCGCGCAGCGGTGGCACGCGCAGGGGAAACACGTTCAGCCGGTAGAACAGGTCGCTGCGGAATTGGCCTTCGCTCACCATCTTCTCCAGGTCGCGATTGGTGGCCGCAATCAGGCGGACGTCCACGCGAATGGTGCGCGTAGAACCCAGCCGCTCGAACTCATGCTCCTGCAGCACGCGCAGCAACTTGGGCTGCAGCTCGGGCGGGATGTCGCCCACTTCGTCGAGGAACAGGGTGCCCTGGTGCGCCAGTTCCAGCCGTCCGATCTTCTGGCTGATGGCGCCGGTGAACGCGCCCCTCTCGTGGCCGAAGAGTTCGCTCTCCAGCAACCCGGTGGGGATGGCAGCGCAGTTCACCTTGATGAAGTTGCGCGACTTGCGCCCGCTCAGGTTATGGATGGCGCGCGCCACGCGCTCCTTGCCCGTCCCGGTCTCACCCAGGACGAGCACCGTGGCGTCGCTCGGGGCAACGGTGTCGGCCTGCGCCAGTGCCTGGCGCAACGCCGGACTCTCACCGATGATCTCCTCAAACCCGTACTCGGTGCGGATTTCCTCTTCCAGATATAGCTTCTCTTCCGCCAGCTCGGCAATACGCCGGTACGCAGCAGCATTCTCGACGGCCAGCGCAACCTGGTCGGCGATCTGGCGCAGCAGAGCAAGATTCTGCTCGCCAAAGGCGTCCTGCTGGGAGCTGAAGAGGTTCAGCGTGCCGAGCTCTCCCTTGCCGGTGATGAGCGGAAGGCAGCACACCGAGCGCACGCCCCGCAGTTTCTCGGCCAAGCTGGCTCGCGATTCCAACCCTGCAATCTCCGCCGGCGCAAGAATGAAGGCCTTGCGCGCTTTCAGCGCCTGCCAACCCAGCGTCCCTTCGGCAGGCAGCACCAACTCTTCTTTCAGCTCTTTGGTGCCAGGTGCGGATTCGAGGGCGTAAACATGCATGCGATCGCTGTCGGGCTGGCTGAGCGCGAGATGGGCGTGCTCGAAGGGGATCACGCGGCCCACGCAAGCGGTGATGGCGGGCAGCAGTTCGCCCAGTTCGAGATGCGAGACCAGGGCGTTATTCACCTCCAGCAACACTTGCAAGCGGTCACGATCGTGGACGAGCGCCTGCTGGGTGCGCAGGTTCTCGACGGCTACGGCCACCAGGTTGGCGACGCGCTGCATGAATTCAAGGTCGGCCTCGCGGTAGGCATCCGCTCGCGCGCTGCCGAAGCCGATTGCGCCCAGGCGGCTCTGCGCCGTGGTCATGGGCAACACGCAATAGGACTTCAGTCCTCGCCTGCGCAACACGTTCAGCAGTTCGGAGAAGCGGGTTTCGGCTTCCAGGTCGGCGATGAGCAATGGCTCCTGGTGCTCCCAGACATGAGCGCTGGCCGGATCATCGATCTCCAGGCGGATGGGGACGGGCGACTGCTCGGGGGTGACGTTCTCCCAGATGTTCATGCGCATCATGTGACGGCCGTCTTCGTGGAGCACGAAGTTGACCACGTCATACGGCGTCACCTGGCGCAGGCGCTTGGCTAGCTGGTGAAACAGTTCAGGCAGCGTGGAGTACAGGACGATGAGACCGGCGGCATCGAGCAGTGCGCGATAGCGCGGCTCGCCCCAGGCGGAATCGTCGCGGATGGGCTGCGGCCCGGCCATAGATAGGATGATAGATATGTTACTACTCGAATGGAGGTGAGATGCGCGCCCGGTGCAGGGTCGTTGCCTCAGGTCGCGTCCTGGGGCGGCTCTTGCCTGGCCGCCCGCAATTCGATCAGCACTCGGATCAAGCGTTCGATCTCCTTTTGCGTCCGAAGATAGTAATCGGCGCAGGACTCGCCATTGCGCCCCACGCGAATCGACACGATCGGAACCGAGCTGCCCAAGGTGAAGACGTCCTCATCGGTGTCATCGTCGCCGGCGTAGAGGACCGCATCACAGCCACAGTGGACCAGCGCGCGCTTGACAGCCAGCCCCTTGTTCGGTCCTCCGCGGGGAAGAAGATTGACCACCTCGATCCCGCCTACCAGCCGGGCATCGCGCAAGGCCCGCGCGACCTGGACGATCGTCCTCTGGACTTCTTCCTTCCGCCGGGCGTGCCGGTAATGGACCGCGAGCGAGTATTTCTTGTCTTCCAGGACTACGCCGGAAAAGTCCGCCAGCGGTTTCTCCAGCCGCGCTTTCCACCGCTTGACCGCCGCCTGGATCTTGGGCGAGGTGTTCCAGGGTTCGATCCCGTGGTTTCCCAGGATCTCGACGACATTCACGCCCTGCAGCCGGACGCGGACGTCGCCCCGGGCGCGGCCGGACGCCACCACGCACGGGTACAGCGTGGTCAGGCGCGACAGCAGCCTTCTGGTGGTTCGCCGGATCGCGGCCCGTTCGGGCCGGCTCGCGAGGGGTGCAAGCGTTCCATCAAAATCAAATGCGATGAGACCCTTCGACGCGGCAAATTCGGTGAGAACCGGCCGGCAGCGGGAGGCCAGGATGTAACGCATCATGAGGAACCGGTTTCCACCAGGTCGGCCAGGCGGCCGCTCAGCCGTTCCTGGCGGCGCAACCGGGCTGCATCCACCAGCATGCGCCCGGCCCAGCGGTACACGTTGAACTCCGCCAGGTACGCGCGCATGGAGCGCATGCGCTGTTCCTGTTCCGCGGGCGACATGTTCAGGGCGGTGGCCAGGGCCGCACAGGCCTCGTCAATGTCGTAGGGATTGACGATCAGTGCTTCCGTGAGTTCGCGTGCCGCCCCGGTGAACTGGCTCAGGACCAGCACGCCGCGCTCATCCTCGCGGGCGGCCACGAACTCCTTGGCCACCAGATTCATGCCGTCGTGCAAGCTGGAAACAAAACAGACGTCGGCGGCGCGGTAGAAGCGGAATACCATGGGCGGCTCGTGGTGCGTGCGCAGCAGGATGACGGGCCGGTAGGAGCCCTGCATGAACCTTTCGTTGATACGCGCTGCCAACTGCTCCACACTCTCGTTCAGTTGGCGGTACCGCTCGATCAGGGTGCGGCTGGGCGCGGCCACCTGGAGAAAGGTAAAACGTCCCCGCAGCGACGGATTCTGCTCCAGCAGGCGCTCCACCGCCAGCAGGCGCTCCTCCACTCCCTTGGTGTAGTCCAGCCGGTCCACTCCCACTCCCAGCAGGGCGTCCGCACGCAGCCCGAATTCCTGAAAGACACTGGCGCGACATTCTTCCGCCGGCGGGAGGTCCTTCAGCCAGCGCACCGGCCACTCCAGCGAAATGGGATAGGAGCGAATGAGCGTGGCCCGGCCCTGCTGCACCACCGCATTCCGTTCCCGGTCAATGCGTGACTCCAGGAACCGGTCCACGGCGCCGATGAAATTGTTGCAGTGAAACTGGGTATGAAAGCCGATGATGCTGTTGCCTAGCATGCCCTCCAGAATGTCGCTCCGCCAGGGACAGATTCCGAAGTGCTCCGAATTGGGCCAGGGAATGTGCCAGAACATGATCACCGTGGCGCGCGGCAGGCGCTCGCGGATCATGCGCGGGGCAAGGGCAAAATGGTAGTCCTGGACGAGAATGATCGGGTCCTCGGAATCCACTTCCCCGCAAACTGCTTCGGCGAACCTTTGGTTCACAGTCTGGTAGTACCGCCAGTCTTCGCTGCGGAAGATGGGGCGGGCGTGGGCAATATGGCACAGGGGCCACAACCCCTCGTTGGCGAAACCGTAGTAGTAACCGCGTTCCTCTTCCTTCGACAGCCACACCCGCCGGACGAAGTAGGACTCTTCCCCGGGCGGGACGCGGATGCGGCTGTGGCCGTCCGCCGTCTCCTGGTCCGCGGAACCGCTGCCGTGCGCCACCCAGACGCCGGAGCAGGCCCGCATCACCGGCTCCAGAGCCGTCACCAACCCACTGGCCGGGTGCAGGACTTTGGTGGAGCCATCCGCCTGGCGCTCGTGGATGTAGGGCTCGCGATTGGCCACGATCACCACCTGTTCGCCATGCAGGTGGCGGCGCAGCGTCAGTTTGAGCCGCTCCGGCGTCCAGGCGCCGCCTTCCAGTTCCGCTTGCTCGACCATGATGCGGTCCACCAGTTCGCGAACATCCCGCAGGATGGGGCGAAACTCGGGCCGGGTGGGCCCGCCGCCGCCGCGCGCCAGGCGGCGGATCTCCTCGCTCCAGCTTCGCCAGGACAGGCGCGCCGCGATCAGGGTGGTGGCGGAAGCCGCCACCGCCAGAAAACCGAAGGCCAGCAGGACGAACTGCCGGGTGCGGGCCTCGCGACGTTCCACGAAGCTGAGGTCGTGCATCAGGATCACGAAGCCCAGGGGCCCGTCGTCGTGGAGCGGGATCGCGCTCACCAGCACCGCGCCGCCGCGCACGAAGCTGGTCTGGTGCCACGCCGACCATGCGCCCGCGGGGTCACCGGATGCGGGCCGTACGTGAGCCGCGAGTTCCACGCAGGAAACTGTCGGCGGAAAGTCCGGCGTACTGGTGAGCAGGGTGCCGTCGGCGCTGCACGCGGCGGCGGCCATGATGCGCTCATCGCGGGTGATTTCCAGAAGCAGGTCCTGCAGGTCCTTAGGGTCGCTTTTTTGCCAATGATTGCTCAATGCCTGGCGCGCTCCGCTGACCACCACCTGCGCCCGCAGGCTGACATCGCGTTCGAACCAGTCCCGGGCGGTCTTCTGCACTACCACGGTTGCAATCCAGGTCAACAGTCCGAGGCCCAGGACGAGCCCGACGACAAATCGGATCGCCGGACGCATGACTCTCCTCATCTAAACACAGGGACGATTGCCAAGCCAACCGTATTTGCTACTCTTAGCCATGCTTCTTGAACACCTGGGACTGATCGGGAATTGCCAGTTTTCCGCGCTCGTGGAGTGCACCGGAGAAGTGGTGTGGTGTTGCCTGCCGCGTTTCGATTCCGAACCCGTGTTTTCCACCCTTCTCGACGCCCAGGAGGGCGGCAGGTTTGTGATTGGGACCGCGGAAGGACAGGCTGGAGAACAGTCCTACCTCGAGAACACGAATATTCTGGAAACCAGGTTCAAGACGGCATCCGGCTCGTTTCGGATCCTGGACTTCGCGCCCCGGTTTTTTCAGTACGACCGGATGTTTCGGCCCACACAATTGTTCCGCATCGTCGAGCCGCTGGAAGGCGCGCCGCGGATCCGAGTGAGCTGCGAACCTCGGGTGGGCTGGTCGAAGGCGGCGCCGGTGCGCCTGCCTGGCTCGAACCATGTTCGGTTCGAGGGCTTTGCAGGCCAGCTTCGCCTGACCACGGATGTGCCGGTGTCCTACCTGGGCGGCCAAGCTTTTACGTTGAATGAGCGCCGGCATTTTGTCCTGGCTTGGGGAGCGCCGGTCGAGGAACCCTTGCGTCCGCTCTCCGAACGTTTCCTGAGCGACACCGAACGCTACTGGCAGCGCTGGGTGAAGCAGTGCAATATCCCTCCGCTGTATCAGGACGCCGTGATCCGCTCGGCCCTCGCCCTCAAGCTGCACTGTTTCGACGACACTGGCGCCATTGTGGCTGCCATGACCACCTCTATCCCGGAAGCGCCCGGGAGCGGCCGGACCTGGGACTATCGCTACTGCTGGCTGCGCGACGCCTACTACGCCTTGAGCGCGTTCCGGCTTCTGGGGCATTTCGAAGAGCGGGAGAGCTTCATCCAATATCTGTTGAACATCGCGGGAGGCTCTCCCGACTTGAGCCTTGCACCTCTGTATTGCGTGGACGGAGCCTGCACCCTGGACGAGCGCATCCTGGATGCCTGGCCCGGTTTCAACGGAGACGGACCGGTCCGCGTGGGAAACGGCGCGGCCACCCATACGCAGAACGATGTCTTTGGCGAGATGGTCCTGGCCCTGGCCCCGGTGTTTCTCGATGAGCGCTTCAGCGCCGAGCGCTCCAAGGCCGCTCTGGGGCTCCTCCAGCACCTGGCGAGGAAGGCGATTTCCGTGGCCGGCCAGCCTGACGCGGGGATCTGGGAGTACCGAACGGAATGGAAGCCGCAGACGTTTTCCAATCTGATGTGCTGGGCCGGAGCCGACCGCATGGCGCGCGTCGCCTCCCTTCATGCCCCCGGCATCGAGCAGGAGTTTCGCTCGGCGGCCGAACGCATTCGCGGCCAAATCATTGCCCGGGCATGGTGCCCGGAACTGGGCAGCTTTGCGGGTTCCTACGGCGGCCGCGACCTCGATGCCGCGCTACTGCAAATGGCCAGTCTCCGCTTCCTGCCTCTTGACGATCCACGGCTCTGCGCAACCATCGACGCCGTCCGCGCCGGCCTCTCCAAAGATGGCTGGCTCTTCCGCTACCGGCTGGATGACGGATTCGGGACCCCGGCGGTTGCCTTCATCATCTGCACGTTCTGGCTGGTGGAAGCACTCGCCGATACCGGGCGCAAGGCGGAAGCCAAGGAGGTCATGGACCACGTGCACTCGGCGCTCTCCGGCCTGGGCCTGCTCTCGGAAGACTATGCGACCTCCAACCTGCGCATGTGGGGAAACTTCCCCCAAGCCTATTCTCACGTGGGCCTGATCCACGCCGCGTTCGCAGCCTCGCCGCGCTGGGTGGATGTGCTCTGAAAGGTTCGCCGAAGTCCGCCCCGCTAGCGCGTCCGCACCGCGAAGTCGAACACGTCGGGGCGCGCGTAATGTCCGCTCACATCGAGCGTCATTTTCTCCTGATCGATCTCCGCGAGGTTGAGGTCCGCAGTCAGGATGGTCTCACGTTCATACACCGGGCCCGCCAGCAAGCGTCCGTCGGGAGCGAAGATGGCGCTGCCGCCGCGGCACACCAGGCGAGGAAGCTTGCCGTTCGTACGGCTGGGACGTCGAAGCTCACGGGGCAGGTCGCTGGCCGGCATGACCAGTCCCACGCAGATCACGAAGCAGCGGCCTTCGAAGGCGTAGTGACGGCTGGCCAGGTGGTGCAGGTCGTGCGCCGTTGGCCAAACCGCCGCGTGGATGTGCTCGCCGGAGTTGTGCATGGCCTGACGTGCCAGCGGCATCCAGTGCTCCCAACAGATCAGTCCGCCCACGCGGCCGGCGGGCGTCTGCGCCGCTTCCAGTCCCGAGCCGTCACCCTGTCCCCAGATCATGCGCTCAGTGTAGGTGGGCACCAGCTTGCGATGCTGGTTGGCTACGCGCCCGTCGGGGGTGATGATGAGCAGCGTGTTGTAGAGCGTGCCGTTACCGGGGCCGGAATCCACGCGCTCGTTCACTCCCATTACCACCGTGATACCGAGTTTGCGCGCCGCGCGGGCCAGCGCTGCGATCTCCTTCCCTGGAACGGTGACGCTGTTCTCCCGCAGCCGCGCGAAGACCTGCTTTACCGGCGGATGGTTCCACAAGGCCGCGTCCGGACAGTGGTCGAGCCACGCGGGATATCCCGGCAGCCAGGTTTCGCCAAAGGCGACCAGCTTTGCGCCCTTGCGGGCAGCCTGCTGCATCAGTCCCGTGGCCTTGCGCACGCTGGCGGCAAGATCGAGATACACGGGCGCGACCTGAATTGCGGCCACACGAACGGTTTGCGGCTTCTTTTTCATTGCGGTCATCCTTTTTCGGGCAACGGTTGGAGATCGAAGGTCAGCTTCATTTCGTTGGTGGCGGCAAATCCCATGGACTGATAGAGCCCGCGGCCCTCGTCCCCGATGGCCAGCCAGCCGTGGTAGTTGCCGTCCTTCAGGCCGGCCCGGATGTAGGGCTCGCTGGTGGCCTGCATGGCGTCCAGCGCAGCTTCGTCGCGGTAACCCATGTCGCGGAACATGAAGCGCCGGTGGCACATGATTTCGGGAGCATCGTCCAGCGTGGTTTCGCGGATGAGCATGCCGTCCTCCATGCCTACTCCTCGCCCAGGAGCCGGCCGAGGGTGGGCTTGTGCTTCACTTTGCGCCGTTTCCTTACGTCGGACTCGCGGCGCGTGGCAGGAGGCGCGCCCACGCGCTCCCGCGCCATCTCTTTGATGATCTTCACTGCCAGCCGCTTCTTCTTTTTCTTGCCCACGCCGCCCCTCGGTCCGCTGCCCCTGCGATTATGCAATAATCCTTCCGCTGATTGCTGACGGCTGATAGCTGAGGGCTGCCTTTTCATGGACGAGCGCGACTTCTACGACGAGCGGGAAGAAAAGAAGCCTGCCACCCTGAACTGCCCCCACTGCCGGCAGCCGGCCGAGTACGAGCTTTCCTGGCTGGTACGCACCAAGAAGCGCCAGCTCTCCGGGCGCGCCGATGAGCGCGACCGCGCCAAATTCGCCAAGGCCCGCTCCTATATGGTCCG
>JBOGLL010000246.1:0-9512 GCA_050746065.1 Terriglobales bacterium
CACGGTGCAGAAGTCGTGCATCAGGTGATAGGCCTTGTGGAACTCGAACTGGTCGTAAAAGGCGTGGACGCGTGCTGCCATGTCGGCCGCCCTCTGGAGCAGGTAGCGGTCCAGGGCTTCCATGTCGGCGAAGGCGACGGTGTCGCGGGCGGGATCGAACTCGTACAGATTTCCCAGGATGTAGCGGAACGTGTTGCGGATCTTGCGGTAGTTTTCGGCCACGCGCTGCATGAGTTCTTCCGAACCGCGCACATCCTCCCGGAAGTCCACGGAAGCCACCCAGAGGCGCACGATCTCGCCGCCTAGCCGGCCGGCGATGTCCACCGGGTCCACGACGTTGCCCAGCGACTTCGACATGGCCCGACCCTCCGGGTCGAGCGTCCAGCCGTGAGTGATCACGCCGCGATAGGGTGCCTTCCCGCGCGTACCCAGGGCACACAGTAGCGAGGAATGGAACCATCCCCGGTGCTGATCGCCGGCTTCCACGTAAAGGTCGGCCGGCCAGGGAAGACCCTCCTCATGATCCAGAACGGCATCATGGCTGCAACCGGACTCGAACCAGACGTCGATGATGTCCATCTCCTTGCGGAACCTGGTGCCGGAACATCTAGCGCACTTTGTTTCGGCGGGCAGGATGCTCGCGGCCTCATGCTGATACCAAGCGTCCGCGCCCTCGCGCGCGAACAGGTCCACTACGGCGCGGTTCGCCTCTGGTGAGAGCAGAAATTCTCCACAGCCTTGGCAAAAGAATACGGCAATGGGCACGCCCCACACGCGCTGGCGGGAAATGCACCAGTCGGGGCGATTTGCAATCATGTTGGAGATGCGCTCTTCACCCCAGGGGGGATCCCACTTCACCTTCTTGATCTCATCCAGTGCAAGCTGGCGGAGGGTGGTGCCTTCGAGCTGGCTCTCCATGGAAATGAACCACTGCTCGGTGGCGCGGAAAATGACGGGATTATGGCAGCGCCAGCAGTGCGGGTAGGAGTGCTCGATCTTCTCCGCGGCCAGTAGCGCGCCGCGGCTACGAAGCAAGTCGATGAGGAAGGGGTTGGCCTCGAATACGGTTTTGCCTTCGTATTCAGGCAGGCCGTTGCGGAGACGTCCGGCTGCGTCCACGTTACAGGTCTGGTCCAAGTGGTAGCGTCCGCCGGTGTAAAAGTCTTCGGTGCCGTGTGAGGGTGCGGTGTGCACCACGCCGGTTCCCTGGTCGGTGGTCACGTAGTCGGCGAGCACGCCCAGAATCTTCCTTTCCAGAAACGGGTGGGCAAAGCTTGCATGCTCCAGCTTGCTCCCCGGAAGGCGGGCCACAACATTGGCACCCGCGAGCCCACATTTCTGGATGGTCGCCTCGGCCAGCACTTCAGCCACGATGTACACATCACCGCCGGATGCCAGCGCAACGTAGTCAAGACGCGGGTGGAACGCAACGGCCATCGAGCCGGGAAGCGTCCACGGAGTCGTAGTCCAAATGATTGTGGACACACGCTTGCCGGCGAGCGCGGGATCGAGCGAGGCGGGATCGCTGGTCAAGGCGTACTTCACCCAGATGCTGGGGCTGGTGTGGTTCTCGTATTCCACCTCGGCTTCGGCCAGCGCCGTTTTGTCGAAGATGCACCAGTAAACCGGGCGGAGGCCCTTGTACACCGCACCCTTTTCCAGAAACGTGAACAGGCTCTGGACCACTACGGATTCATACTGGGGCGTCATGGTGGAGTAGGGCTGATCGAAGCGGCCGAAGACGCCGATGCGCTTGAACTGCTCGCGCTGGAGATTGAGATAGCGCTCCGCATACTCCCGGCAGGCACGCCGCACCTCGAGCGGATTCATCTCCAGCTTCTTGCGGCCCAGGTCCTCGTCCACCTTGATCTCGATGGGAAGGCCGTGGCAGTCCCAGCCGGGGACGTATGGCGAGTCGAACCCCGCCATGGTCCGCACTTTGACCACAAAATCCTTCAAGCACTTGTTGATGGCATGCCCTAAATGGGTGGGGCCGTTGGCGTAGGGCGGTCCGTCGTGCAGGACATAGATGGGCGAACCCTTGCGGACCTTCCGGATGCGGTCGTAGAGCCGCAACTCCGCCCACCGCGCGAGCATTGTGGGCTCGTTCAGGGGCAGGTTGGCCTTCATGGAAAAGACCGTCTTGGGCAGGTTGACGGTGGACTTCAAATCGAGCGGTACACTCATTCGCACTCCGGGGAGCGGCTGTTTTTCATTATAGGGAGCGTTTGTCGGGCCCGTCCATCGTTCATCGGCCCAGAAGCCAGCAACCAAGGTAACTTGCGGCAAATAAAAGCCTGTGCCAGTGTGTTTAACCAGGCATCAAAGAAGGGAAGCCCATCGTATTGAGAAAGAGGGGCTTGGCGACTGTGGCGTAAGTTCATGCAAGCAAAGCAACTTTGAGATGGGTTGCTTCATCTCATACAGGGACAGGGAGCTGCGCCGGACCAGAAACCGGCCGACAAGGGGCGATGAACCAAGAGCAAAGTCTTCGAAGCGAACCGGGCGCCGACGCCCACCTGAAGAAACTGCTGGTGGATGTGGGCCAGCCCTGGTGGCGTTCTTTCTTTTCGAACATCAAAGATGCCCTGTTCCCCGAGGCACAGCCTCCGCTCAAGCTGACCTCACGCCCCGTCGATGTGCATGGACCCGATTTGCACGTTTCGACCTGGAAGTCGTTGACCACGAACCTGGCGGCGCTATTTGTCGAAGAGAAGCTGCCGCCACTGGAACTGACCTCGAAGCCGGTAGCGGTACAACTCGCGTTCGACGCCGAGAAATCGTGGTGGCGTTCGCTGGACGAGAACCTGACTGAGCTGCTCTTCCCGCAGAACCTGCCGCCGCTCCAACTGACGGCCAAGCCGGTTCCCGTGCGTCCTCTTTTCGGCTTCTATGACAACAGCGGGAAAGGCGCTGCGGCTTCGTTGTTTCTCCATGGAGCGCTGCTTGCACTGCTGGTGGCCGGCTCGATGCTGGGCGCGAAGGTGGTGCATCAACCCAAGCCGCTGACCCACGTAACCCTGGTGGACCCGGATGTTTCCGTGTATCTGCCGCTTTCGAACAAGCGCAACGACACGATCGGGGGCGGAGGTGGAGGCGGCGACCGGGACAAACTGCAAGCCCCGCAGGGAAAGATGCCCAAACAGGCCATGGAGCAATTCACGCCTCCGGCGGTGGTGCTCCGGAACGAAGATCCCAAACTCCCCATCGAGCCCACGGTGGTGGTTCCACCTGAAGTGAAGCTGCCCAATACGAACCTGCCCAACCTGGGTGATCCGCTCGCCAAGGTAACCGGCCCACCTTCGAACGGGACCGGTTCAGGGAGCGGAATCGGCACCGGCTCTGGAGGTGGTGTGGGCTCCGGTACGGGCCCCGGCTACGGTCCGGGCAGCGGGGGCGGAACCGGTGGGGGAGTTTTCCAGATCGGCGGAGGAGTTTCCGCACCGCGCCCATTGTTCACGCCGGATCCCGAATATTCCGAGGAAGCACGGCGCGCCAAACACCAGGGAACGGTGGTGCTCTGGCTGGTGGTGGGACCGGATGGCCGTCCGCGCGATTTGCGCGTGTTGCGCAGTCTTGGGCTTGGACTCGACGAGAAGGCGATGGAGGCCGTGCGTCAGTGGAAGTTCGAGCCGGCCCGGAAGAACGGTACGCCGGTGGCCGTACGCATTAATGTGGAAGTGGACTTCAAACTGTACTAAGGACTCCAGCAGATTTCAGCGGCCCGGATGACTTCCGGGCCGTTTTGCTTTTCGCGAGGCGCCCGCCCTACAAGGTCTTGAGAAACTTGCGCGCCTCCGCCAGGTGAGGGAACTGCTTCTCTTGCGCCTGAAACTCCGCCGAGTGCACGCAGCGACGACCTCCACGTAGTCGCACCGGGTGACGCAGGTGCAGCATCTCGTGGAAGAGGAGGTACTCGACGGCAAGGCGTGGGACCTTGCGAGAATCGAAGACACGGCTGACCACGATGGTGTTATGCGCTGGGTCGTAGTGTCCGAGCATGCGCCGGGCATGATTCCGGCTCCAGGTAAGGCGCGGACGCCCCATCAGTCCGTGGAAGAAGCGGCGGTTCAGGTCTTCAAACACTTTCTCCAGGTCATACACTTCGCCGCGTGTTCCAGAGATGTGCTTGCGGCCCCGGGTCTCACGAGTGCGAAGCATCCGGGTGTGCATCTTTCGGCTGGCGACGTAGCGGCGATAACGGTCGGTGCGGGCCGCATCGATGGGCTTGCGGTACAGGCGAGCGAGGAGCAGGTGGAAAATAGCTTCCAGCACGGCAGGGGGAGCGCCTTCCAGCAAGTCGGACAAGCGGATGAGCAGGCGCTGGTCGCGCAGACGAATGGTGCAGCGCAGTCCGGTGAAGTGATGAAAGCTGATCCTCGGGTCGGGCATGGGCGCACGGGGACGCAGCTCACGGTAGGTCTTTTCGAACAGGACGGCGAGGTCCGTGCTCATTTCTTCCTGTTCTTGTGGGCGAGTTCCTGAATGCTGATCGCCTCGATCGTGGTTTCCAGCCCGCCGCTCACCGCATCGAGAGCGTCTTCGAGGATGAACTTATAGTCCCCGAAGGCCTTGGCCAAGGCAGGGTCCTTCTCCGATTGATCCTTTAATGATTTCAGCTTTTCCTGGAACTCATTCCAGGAGCGAAGAATCTCGCGCAGGGGCTTGCGCACATCCACACCGCGCTGGGCGTAGGTTTCAACGTTCACGTCGAGCTCGCTTGCCAGTGTGCTGAAATCCTCGATCAAGTCGTGCATCTGACGCCCAAAGTTCTCGGCGGTGGCCGGGCTGTTGCGATGGGCGTCCACCAGGGCCATGCGGTCGCGCGTGAACTTGAGCATCAGGCGGAGGCGTTTGGGAGGATCTTGCGCCGCCTCGCGGAGCTGGTCGACCTCCAATTCGTTGAGCGGGTCGCGACGCGCGGCCTGGAAATCCACGGGAACCGACGCGAGCAGCAATAGAACTGCGAGCAGGCGCCGGGGAATCATGACTGCACCTTTTTCTTCTTCCCGAACATTTCTTCCAGGAGCTGGCGGCGAATCTCCTCCAGCTTCTCGACGGAGGGCTTGATGGCTTCGCGGTCGTCAAACTCAAGGGTGTTGGAGAGGTCAGTGAGGCGGCGCACAATTTGCCGGACGGAAATCTCCGTCTGCTTGAGCCGCTTGTGGGACTTGCGAGCGGCGTCGCTGGCTTCCTGCGAGGCGGCCACGCTTTTCTTCACCGCCTCGTGGGCTTCTTCGCTCTTACCTTCGTTGAAGAGGCGACCGGCCTGATCCAGGCGCAGCTCCGCCACTTCCATGAAGAGCTCGGCACGCTTCTTGCCCTGCGCGGCTTCCGCCTGAACCTGCAGGTCGGGTGGGGCCTGCTGCGCCCAGAGACTGTTGATGGCGACACAGCAGATGAGGGTTAGGATGCGCGATGGCATGAACTATTTCCTGCCCTCCGGGTCGATGGCCTTGAGCCGGTTCCGGGCCTGCCATTCCTGGGTGGGATACTCGCCATTGGCCGTGGCCAGGAACTGCCGGTAATTCTGCGCCGCTTCCTTGTTGGCGTGCAAATGGTCGTATGCAGTGGCGCGCAGGAAGTATGTCTTGGGGGTGTCGGGCTGGTAGCGGGCACGCGCGTCGAGAGCCTTGATGGTGAGGGGATAGTTCTTGTTTTCATAGGCGGCTACCGCGAGGTCGGCGTAAGCCTCGGGAAGGTCGGCCTTGAGGCTCACGGCAGTGATTAACTGCTGCTCCGCTTCGGCATAGCGGCCCATCTTCATGAGCGATGCTCCCAGTCCGTGCCGGTATTCGGCGTTGCGCGGTTCTGCCTGGGCGAGGCGCCCATAGTACGAGACCGCCTGCTCATAGTTCTTGGCAGCCAGGGAAAGCTGGGCCATTTCACGCAGGGCGCTTACGTCGTTGGGTGAAGATTCCAGGCCGGCCTTCAGTTCGGCGAGTCCCTCGTCGTTTTTCCCTTGCGCCACGAGAACCCGGCCCAGTTGCACGCGCGCCAGCGGGCTCTCCGGATTGAGCTGGAGGTATTGCCGCAAGGCTGCCTCGGCTTCGGGCAGGCGCTTGCTGCGCGTATAGACGTTCACCAGTCCCGCAACCGCCTCAACAGATTTGGGATCCAGCTCTGCCGCCTTGCGAAACTCCCGCTCGGCCGCCGGGAAGTCGTTCTGCCGCTCGTGCAAAAGTCCGGCAGAAAGATGGGGCTCAGCATCGGCAGGTTGCAGTGATGCGGCTTGGCTGTAGGCAGCTTGAGATTCCTGCGGCTGGCGGGCCTCGAGCATGCGCCCCAGGGAAATCCATGCGCGGGCCAGTCCTTCGTTGGCCTTGGCCGACGGCTTGAGCTTGGTGGCTGCGCGGAGAAACTTTTCTGCCTCCGAGTTGGATTGCGCAGCCAGCAGCAATCCCAGGTTCAGGTTCGACTCGAAAATGTCGGGCTGCGCGGCCACCGACTGGCGATAGGCATCCACCGCATCCGGCGCGCGATTGGTGGCGTTGTAAACAAAGCCGAGATTGAACCAGGCCCGGTAGTCCTTGGGATAGGCCTCGACCACGCCCTTCAGCAAACGCTCGGCGGTGGCGTAATCCTGCTTTTCAATGGCGACTTCGGCTTCCAGAACCGCGGGCGCCGTGGGATCCTCTTCGGCGACCCGATGCTTGCGGCGGGTCTCGCCGGAGGTCCCGGTGGAACGCGACTTCACGGCAGGCTTCTGCGGCGTGGCGGACTGCGGCTCAGCGGCGGCAGCACCCAGCGCCAGCGCCGTCATAAGCAGCAAAATCCCAAGTGGCCTGCTAACGGTCATTCTCGCGATGATTGTCCGTTGCCAGATAGGATGCGCGCCAGCCATTTCCCGGTGTACGACGCAGTGTTTTTCGCGATCGCCTCTGGAGGCCCGGCACCGACCAGCTCGCCGCCACGGTCGCCCCCTTCGGGGCCGAGGTCGATCACCCAGTCGGCGGTCTTGATGACGTCCAGATTGTGCTCAATCACGATAATCGAGCCTCCCGCTTCGATCAGCCTGCGAAAGGCGGCCAGCAGCTTGCTGATGTCGTCGAAGTGCAGGCCGGTTGTGGGTTCATCGAAAATGTAGAGCATCCGGGGTGCAGCCTTGCCGGCCTTGCCTGCGATCGGCGGGCCTTTGCGAGGCCTGCCCGAACCCTCGGCAGTGCGCGGCGCCAGATGCGCGGCCAACTTCATGCGCTGGGCCTCTCCGCCGGAGAGCGTCGTGGCCGATTGGCCCAGACGCAGATATCCCAATCCGACTTCTTCCAGCAGGCGCAGCTTCTCGGTGACCTTGGGCACGGTGGAGAAAAATTGCAGCGCTTCGCGCACGGTAAGTTGGAGGGCTTCGTGGATATTGCGACCGCGATACCGGACGCCCAGAACCTCCGGCTTGTAGCGCGTGCCCTTGCAGTCTTCGCAGATCAGCTCGACGTCGGCGAGGAACTGCATTTCCACGGTGACCGTGCCGTCGCCTGCGCAGGTCTCGCAGCGGCCTCCGGGGATGTTGAAAGAGAAATGACCGGGGCCGAGGCGACGCTTCTTGGCCTCGGGAAGGGAAGCGTAGAGTTCGCGGATGCCGTCGAAGGCCTTCAGATAGGTGACGGGATTCGAGCGCGGCGTCCGTCCGATGGGCGACTGATCGACCAGCATCACCTCGCGCACGTGCTGCGCGCCCTCCAGGCGGTCGAGATTGCCTTCCAGAGACCCCGTGCCGTTCGCTTGTCCTTTCGCTGCCGCCAAGGCGCGGTACAGGACATCGTGCACGAGGGTTGACTTGCCCGAGCCGGAGACCCCGGTGACGGCGACCAGCCCGCCCAAGGGGAAAGTCACGTCCAGGTTCTTGAGGTTGTGGGCGCGGGCGCCCAGCAAACGCAACTGCTGCGACCCAGCGGGCCGGCGTACCGGCGGCACCTGGATGCGCAGCTCGCCCGCCAGATAGCGGCCGGTGAGGGAAGCGTGTTCGCGGGCCAGCTGTGCGGCGGTTCCCGTGGCGATCACTTTGCCTCCACTTTCGCCGGCGCCTGGACCGAGATCGAGGATGCGGTCCGCACTCTTCATGATCTCAGCGTCGTGTTCGACGACCAGGATAGTGTTGCCCAGGTCGCGCAGGCCGTGCAGGATGCGAATGAGACGTGCGGTGTCGCGGCTGTGCAAACCGATGGAGGGCTCGTCGAGCACGTAGAGCGAGCCGACCAGACGCGAGCCGAGGGAAGTCGCGAGCTGGATGCGTTGGGCTTCCCCGCCGGAGAGCGTGGACGACAGGCGCGCGAGCGTGAGGTACTCGAGGCCGACGTCATTCAGGAACTTGAGTCGCTCGCGGATCTCTTCCAACACCTTCTCGGCAATGGCGCTCTCTTGCGGCGTGAGCATCAGTCCAGAGAAGCAAGCCGCGGCCTCCGCGACGGTCAGGTGACACACCTCGCAGATGTTCTTCCCCTGGATGCGGACCTGGCGCGCTTCGGCACGCAGCCGCTCGCCGTGGCAGGCCGGGCATACGGCGTATCCGCGGTAACGGCTCAGAAATACCCGGACGTGGAGCTTGTACTTCTTGCGCTCCAGATAGGCGAAGAAGCCGCGCACGCCGGAGAAGCGTCCTTCGCCGTCGAGAACGAGTTGCTGGTCATCCCGGTGAAGCTCTGCCCAGGGCACGTCGAGCGGGATGTTCTTCATCCGCGCAAAGCGCTTGAGTTCGTGGAGGAGGGGGCGGTACTTGGGCTTGTTCCAGGGATCGATAGCGCCCTCGCCCAGGCTGCGGGACTTGTCGGGGATGACCAGATCGAGGTCGAAGTCGATGGTGTTGCCGAAACCCTGGCAGCGGGGGCATGCACCATAGGGGTTGTTGAAGGAGAAGAGGCGGGGCTCAGGTTCTTCGTAGCGCAGGTGGCAGCGTTTGCATTCGAAACGCTGCGAGAAGCGCAGGCGCTCGGGCGGTCCTTCCGTCGGGGCGGTCTCGAAGACGACTTCGCCGGATTCTCGGTAGGCGATTTCCACCGAGTCCACCAGCCGGGCCCGCACGTCATGAGAAACAGCGATGCGGTCCACCAGCGCGAACACGGGCGCCGTGAAGTCCAGGTCAAGGAGTGACTCGGGAGTCGAGAACTCGAAGATCTGGGCGTTCTGATAGAGCCGGTTGAATCCGCGCTGCCGCAGGTCGGCCAAGCGGGCTTTGAGGGCGTCTGCGGAGGCCTCAGGCTTGGGCAGGGCCTTTTTCTTGCGCGCACCTCGGGACTTGGCATCCGTGGCCTCGCCGGAAACCGGCCGTGTGGCCGGCGGGTGGAGCGGGAAAAGGACGTTCAGACGCGTACCTTCCCCCAGAGCAAGAACGACCGCGGCCACATCATCCACGGTGTCGGTGCGTACTTCAGAGCCGCACTGGAGGCAATGTAACCTTCCGATGCGAGCGAACAGCAAGCGCAGGTAATCATAGATTTCCGTGGAGGTAGCCACGGTGGAGCGCGGGTTGCGCGTCGAGTTCTTCTGCCGGATGGCGATTGCGGGCGCGATGCCCTCAA
>JBOGLL010000247.1:0-4820 GCA_050746065.1 Terriglobales bacterium
CACCCATGTCATCACGCGCCCTAGTATTGCTTAACGCCGAGATTATTGCCTGCACCCGCTGTCCGCGCCTGGTCGAATACCGGGAAAAGATCGCGCGCGAGAAGCGACGCGCCTACCGCGACCAGGAGTACTGGGGCCGGCCGGTTCCCGGCTTCGGCGATCCCAACGCACGCGTGCTGATCTTAGGTCTCGCGCCAGGCGCGCACGGTTCCAACCGCACCGGACGCATGTTCACCGGCGATGGTTCCGGCTATTTCCTCTATCCCGTGCTGCACGACGCCGGCTTCGCCTCGCAGGCTTCCTCGCGCCATCGCGACGACGGACTCGCCCTGCACGGCGCTTACATCACCGCCATGGCCCGCTGCGCACCGCCCGCCAACCAGCCCACGCCCCAGGAGTTCGCCAATTGCGCGCCTTTTCTCGACCGCGAACTCGAATGCCTGAAGAACGTGCGCGTGATCGTGGCCTTGGGAAAGGTCGCCTTCGACGGCTACCTGTGCTACCTGAAGCGCAAAGGAGTCCTCGCCACCGCCCGCGGCTTCGATTTCGGCCACGGCGTGCGCTACAAGCTGCCCGACGGGAAGATGCTGCTCGCCTCCTACCATCCCTCCATGCAGAACACCAATACCGGAAAGCTCACGCGGGGAATGTTGCTGAAGATTTTTCGCACTGCCGCGCGGCTGGCGCGAGCAGAAAACTAAGAGCCGCAGGACGCCTCTGACTGGAACAAAACTTCATGAGTTGTCATCCCGAGCGGAGCCCGCCGTGGCGGGCGCAGTCGAGGGATCTTGGTTTTGTCTTTCCGCCGAGCACCAACCCTGTTAGGGGCCTCAATTACCCAATCACCAAATTACCCAATCACAAATCCTTCGCCCCCGGCGTAACATGCTCTCCTAACGGTGATGTCCGCCCCGCCTGAAATCGATCTCACCGACCCGCAGTTCATCATCGATCCCTATCCCATCTATGCCCGGCTGCGTGAACAAGCTCCCGTGGGCCGCGTGCGCGCAGGTTTCTTCGGCAGGGCCTGGCTGATTACGCGCTATGACGATGTGGCCGCCGCTCTCCGCGACGAACGCTTCACCAAGGACTTTCGCAAGGTGGGCCGCCCCGAGGCCCAGTTGCTTCGCATGTTCGGCCCGCTCAACCGCCACATGCTGAATGTGGACCAGCCCGACCACACTCGCCTGCGCGCGCTGGTGCAGAAAGCCTTCACGGCACGCTTCGTGGAGGACCTGCGTCCGCGCATCGAGTCCCTTACCGAGCAATTCCTCGACCGCCTGGCCGGACAGCGCGATATGGACGTGGTCCGCGACTATGCCCAGCCCCTGCCCACCACCGTCATCGCCGAGATACTCGGAGTTCCGGTTGAGGATCGTGAACGCTTCCAGCGCTGGTCTGCCGATCTGGTGGACTTCAGCGGCCCGCTCTCCTTGCTGAAGGCATTCCCCGGCGCATGGGCGCTCTGGCGTTACATCCGCGGGCTGGTAAAGCTGCGTCGTGAGCGGCCCGAGAAGGACCTGATGAGCGCCCTGGTCGCAGCCGAGGAGGCCGGTGACAGGCTCAACGAAGACGAGCTGCTGGCCATGGTCGGTATTCTGTTGCTCGCTGGGTTTGAAACCACCGTCAACCTTATCGGCAACGGCACTCTGGCCCTGCTCGAAAACCCCGGGGAGATGGAGAGGCTGCGATCCCAGCCGGCGCTCATGCCCGCCGCCGTTGAAGAACTGCTTCGCTACGACAGTCCCATCAAGCTGGCCACGCCCCGCTGGACGCTCAGCGAGGTTACGGTCGCCGGCGTCAGGATTCCGAAAAACGCCGGCTTAGCCGTTGCCATCGCTTCCGCCAACCGCGATCCGCAGCAGTTCGAGCAACCGGATGCGCTCCACCTCGCGCGGGAACCCAATCGCCACCTTTCTCTGGGGCAGGGAATCCACTACTGCCTGGGTGCGCCACTGGCTCGTCTGGAAGGACAAATCGCCTTCACCACTTTGCTGCGGCGCTTTCCCCGGATGCGCCTGACCGTGCCCCGCAACGCGCTGCGCTGGCGAAACAGCATGCCCCTGCGGGGGCTGGAATCGCTGCCGGTCAGCCTGGGATAGATTTTGGCATGCGGGCGCCGGCCCTTACGGCAGCCAGCCCCACATCAAACATCGCAAATCACAATTCACAAATTACAAATTGCAAATTACAAATTACTCGATCTCCACCACCGCCACCCACTGACCCTGGCGAGCTTCGCTGAACACCACCTTGCCCCGAAACAACCGCGCCGCTTCGTCCGGCGTCACATCGCGGTGGTACCCGAAGAAGCGTGACTCCATCTCCTCCCACATCGGCACGCGGTTGAGCAGGTTGAACGACGGCTGATACTTGGTGGAGAAGGCAAGCACCAGGTCGTAACTCCGTTGTCCCTCGGCAACAGCGCCAGCGTGCCGGCGTGAAAAATTCTCTACCGGAACCACGCGCCGCGGCGCCGCCACGTAGCCCAGGTAGGGTTTGGAAAGTTCGTCCGTTGCCGGCCATGCCGTGAGCACGCGGGCGCGCGGATATCGCCCGTTCAGGAAACCGGCCGCGCGCTGATGCAGCACCACGTAGTCGCGCCATGCCAGGTTGTCTTCGGGGGCGAAAGGCCAGGGCGGATGAACGAACCATGCCATCACAAACGCCAAGCTGGACGCAGCCACCACCATGCGCCATCGCTGCACCCTGCGGTGCAGCGTGGAGACGCACAGGATCACCACCAGCGGAAGCACCGGCAGCATGTAGCGCGCCAGCGGGGCCCCGCCCACCACGGAGAACAAGGCCACGTGCGCGGCGATGACCGCCGCCAACACGCGCTGCACCGGGAAGGAAATGCGACGCCGCGGAACCTCAGCATCGCGTAGCGGGGCACGCCGCATGGCCAGGGCGGCCGCTGCGGTCAGCACAAACAGATTCATGTGTCCCACCGTCTGCCACAAGCGCCGCACGCCGCCCAGCAGGATGCGCAACGGATCCAGCGTGGCTTCTACGTTGTAGCGCAGATATTCCGGATTGCCGAAGGCAAACCCCGTGCGCATCCAGTGGTAGCCGAACCAGCCACCCAGCGGCACCACGGCCAGCAGCAGCCAGAGGAAACGGAAGTCGCGTCTATACTCGCCTTCCATCCCCGAAAAGTCCGGCCACGACGGCCAGCCTCGCCAGCGCACAACGAACTCCCAGCCCACCAGCACCAAGGGTGTGACGACGGCGGTTTCCTTGGCCAGAGCGGCCAGCGCAAACATCGCTGTTGCCGCCGCCGCCCTGCCGTTCAGGAAGAAACCCAGTGCCCAGATGGTGAACGCCGCGGCGGTCACGTCCAGATGCGCCATCGCGCTCTGTATGAAGAAGACGGGATAGAGCGCCACGCACGCCGTTGCGGCCGCGGCAACATCTCGCTTCCAGCAGACCTGGAGCGCGAGCCGGTACACGCCCAGCAGCGCGAAGGCGGCCATGGCCAGCATGGCTGTTCGCGTGACCGCCGGCGCGTACCCGCCAAGCTTCCACCACAACGCCAGCCAGGCCATCACCAGCGGAGGATGGGCGTTGGAGAGCGTCGACTGCGGAATGGGATCGCCGGTGAGCAGCAGATCGCGCGCCGCCGGAATGAAATATCCGGCCTCGTCCCAAAAGTAGGGAAGCTGCAACAGCGGAGCGTGCAGAAGGAATAGGACGATGAAGATCAGCGCGAACGCGGGCAGGGTTCTGAGCGAATGCAGCGGACCAACGATTTCAGCTCCCGACCGCACGCCTCGATGCTACCAGCGCCCGCACCTGGGAACCTGACACCTGGGACCCGACACCTAGTTAATCGGTCCTTGCCCGCCGGCCAGGCGCGGATCCAGCTTGATCTCCCCGAAGGCGCCTTCGTAATTCGCAACATTCTGCTGCAGGATGGTGAGCAGCGCCTTGGCCTGCTGCGGACTCAGATACACGCCCTGGAAGTTGCGCACTTCCACGTTGGTTTCGGTCTGCTGTTGCAGCGTGCCGAAGACCAGGAAGAAATCCCACACGCTCACGCGCACCTGGACGCTGTTGGCATAGTTTTCGCGATAGTCGGGAGCGGCAATGAGCTTGATGTTGGGCGGCGCAGGATTCGACATGGTTAAGCCTCGGACTGAAACAATTGGCATTTAGCACTTGGCATTTAGCTCACCAATATTTATCCGCGGCGTGACATCGAATGGCCGGGTTTGGATGCGACCTTTGGGCCAAGTGCTAATGCCTAATTGCCAAAGGCTGCTTTTGGTGCGAAAGGAGGGATTCGAACCCTCATGGGTTTCCCCGCCAGCTCCTAAGGCTGGTGCGTCTGCCAGTTCCGCCACTTTCGCACTGCGAGCTTATAGGGAGATTTTAGCCGGTTCGGACGAGGCTGCGCCGTCAAAAAGGGTACCGCCGCAGATACGCGCGGAAGCGATGCGCTCCGCTGGCAAGACATTGCCCGCAAGGTTGGTTCAGGGCCGCGATTCGTGCCGTCCCTGCAAACCGCCAGCCGGGACAGAAAAACTCAGTTCTGGTTCAGGCCCTGCCAGATCCATATGCCGAAGACCACCATCGCCAGCACTCCCGATCCGACTCCGAACAGGCGCACATAGGGCGTGAGTCCTTCTATCTTCTGTAGAAGCTCCTTCTGCTCAAGGGCCATGTGGGACTCGGAATCGTTGATGAATAGCTGGTCATCCTCGTGGATGGTCAGCGTGCTGCGGTAAATGAGGAGTATAACCAGCACCGTGGTAATGGCTCCCCAGATAATCATCAGAGTTGTGAGACTGGGCATGGCGCCACCCCCCTTCTGTGTT
>JBOGLL010000248.1:0-5857 GCA_050746065.1 Terriglobales bacterium
ATATGAGTATCCGGTGCGTCCGAACTCCACCCGGCCGAGCTCGCGGTTCCAGTGCCAGTTGGCGGCGTCAGAGCCGGGCTCGATGCGGTCGCAGCCCACGTTGAACCACACCGGCGAATTGAAGGCCGCGTACTGGCGCAGCAGCAGGAACGTGAGCTCGTCGAAAAAGATGGTGGCATCCACGGGCGTGCGGAAGTAGCCCTGGGCCAGGCCCCAGTCGCGGATGGTCTCGGCCACGCGCCCGATGAGCTGGCGCGCGCTGCGCTCACGCTCCGGTGATCCCGTGCGTCCGTGCAGATACTTCGAGGCCACGATGTTGGTGGCCGTCATAGACCAGTCCTTGGGGACTTCTACGTCCTTCTGCTCGAAAATCACGTTGCCCTGGGCATCGGTGATGAGCGCGGTGCGGCGCTCCCATTCCACTTCGTCGTAGGGCGACACGTTGCCCTTGGTGAAGTGGCGGCGGAAGCTGAGCCCGGGTGCGGGCTGCTTCTTTCTTTCGGTCACCGGCGGGTTGGTCGTCTGATTCACTCCCATGACTGCGGGTGCTCCATTGCCTGGTCTTACGATCGCATCTCCCATCTTTATTCTCCCTCTTTTCGCTCAAGTTCTGCAGTGTTTCAGAAGCCGGACGGCAGCGGAGACGGGCGAAGCTGCTTCGCCGAGGTCCGCATGCGGGCCGGGGGGCTGGAATCGGATTGCATGCCGGGTGCGCCTTCTGCGGGGCACACCTGCGGCGAGAAAGCGCTGGATGACGCCGAGTCGGCGGCTGCTGCCAGCCGCTTTTCGTTTCTCAAAGCGTCGCGAGCAATAGCATCAAATTGCATGTTGTCCTCGGATCCACAACTGATGTTCGGAAGGGACGTCCAGCCTGCGCTTGGATCGCAGGAGGATGGAGCCTTACCCGTTCCCGCCGCCAGTCAGCATCAGGCTGACGGCGGGAAGCTCATGTTGTGAAAGGGTGCGCCGCTGCGGTCGTTTGGAAACCGGCTGTAGGGGCGCAGCCACCGCGTTTTCGGTCCCGCCTGGCGGGACCATATTTGCGACGTTCACCTCTGACGTCGCATGCACGTGGAACGGGAATGTACGCCCATATGTTGGGCGTGTCAATACCCTATCCCAATATATTGTACCTTCTGTACTCTTTACCCGCGTGGTGCCGCCCGGCTCTTTGGCAACAAAGTGCAAAGAACCACCTCCGATTGCGTTTTGGGCTGGATTTTGCTGGCTGGAAACCGCGCTTCGATGCAGACTACGCTGCGGCCACGCCTTCGGTCAATTACCCAAGATTGGTGCAGTCTCGATGGGACTGAGGATTGACGAGTGGTGCTTGCATTGAGACCATGTGGGCGTTTTCCACAGGGCTTTTGCGGAACACCGGATTCGCGCATTGCCGCGAGTGACTTGGCCAAGGAGCCTAGCAGCACCTGAGAATCCGCCGTCCCGCCTGGCTCGCAGCGCTCACGCCCGCAAAGCGCCTCAAGGTAACCACCCCAGGTTACCCTCCGATTACTAAAGACATCTTTACAGGCCCACACTTCCGGCCTAGACTCGCCCCAGATGCACTGCCTGGGGTGAATTCTGGCGCCCCGACAGCGAAGATCCGATAGATACCAAGAATCCAGAAGGCAGTTGGGCAACGAAATCCGGTTCAGGGGTGCACCGGACCATGAAGTGCTGCTTCATCGACGACCGCCAGGACTTCTTTTCCCTGCTGGCTGAAAAGCTGGGAAAGGAATTCAAGCTGCTTCCCGCCCAGGCCGAGGACCGCAGCGAACTCGCCAACTGCGATGTGATTGTTGTGGGTCTGCCGCAGTCAGGAAGCACGCGCTTTGCGGCTGCTCTGGCCGGCCTGCAATCCATTGTTCGCCATCCGGGCGTAGCCCCGGTGGTGGTGTTCGTCTCTACGCCCGACCGTCAGGCCATGCGCGAAGCCATCTACGCCGGGGCCTACGATTGTTTCGTGGAAAGCGGCTCCATGGACGAACTGCGCATCGTGCTTCGGCGCGCCGCGCAGTTCCGCGAGATGACGCGCGAGATCGAACGGCTGCGTTCTTCGGCGCCGACCCTGGGCGACTTCTCCGCGCTGTTGGGAACCGACCCCAAGATGCGCAGCATTTTCCTGCTGGCCAAGAAGGTGGCCGCCACCGATGCCAACGTGCTGGTCGCGGGCGAAAGCGGCACGGGCAAGGAACTGTTGGCGCGCGCCATCCATAACGCCAGTCCCCGTGCCCAGGAGCCGTTCGTCGCGGTGGCCTGTTCGTCGATCCCGGAAACTTTGATTGAATCCGAACTGTTCGGGCATGAGAAGGGGGCCTTTACGGGCGCCACGTCCACGCGGCGCGGACGCTTCGAAGCCGCGGGACACGGGACCATTTTCCTCGACGAAATCGGCGACCTCTCGCCGGCCATGCAGGTCAAGCTGCTGCGCGTGTTGCAGGAGCGCACCTTCGAACGCCTGGGCAGCAATAGGCCGCTGGCCATGGAAGCACGCGTGATCTGCGCCACCAACCACAATCTGAAGGAACTGGTGCATACCGGCGCCTTCCGCCTGGACCTTTATTACCGCTTGAACACGGTGGAGCTGGAACTGCCGGCGCTCTGCGAGCGGCGCGACGACATCCGCCTGCTGGCCAGCGCTTTCCTGCAGATCTACACCGAGCGGCACAAGCGTCCGGCGCTGCGGCTTTCGGCGCCTGCCCGGTTCGCGCTGGAGGAGTACGAGTGGCCGGGCAATGTGCGCGAACTGCAGAACGTGATCGAACGCGCGGTGGTGGTGTGCGATGGCCCGGAAATCGGCGTGGAGCATCTGCCTTCGCAATTCGCCGCAACCGATGCCGAAGCTCCGGCAGCTTCGTTCGAAGACGAAGTGCGCAACTTCAAACGCCGGCTGATTCAGCGCACGCTCATGGAGTACAAGAACAACAAGCTGCAAGCCGCGCGCTCACTCAAAATCGCCCGCTCTTCCCTGCACCGGCTGATTGACGATCTCGACATTCCACCGACCGTACAATAGGGTCCTAGCCACCAGCCTTGAAGCTCTTAGCTCTTAGCCCTTAGCCCCTAGCTCTTAGCCCCTTAGCGGTGTCTCTGCGCTGAAAAGGCCGTGGGCCGAACGCGCCCACCTTTTTTCGGTACTCGGAATATTCCGGGAAGGCTTCGGTGAGCACCTTCTCTTCATAGCGGATGCGTAGCAACTGCAGGCCCATCCAGGCCAGCATGGCCAGACCGAGAGGCAAGGTGGGATAGAGCAGCCAGATGCCCAGGTTCTGCGGGATATATGCGCCATATATAGGATGGCGGGCGAAGCGGTAAGGGCCGTGGGTCACCAGGGCACGGGCCTGGGGAACCAGGCTGAAGGAGTGGCGTAGAAACCAGATGCTCCACAAACCGATCACCGCACCGAAAACCCAGAGGGCCAGACCGGCTGCAACCATGGAGGAAGATTCCGTACGAGTGATTCAGGAGGGAAACCAGGCCCGGGCCACGGGAAAGAACACCAGCAGGATCAGTGCGCCGCCGTAGCCAGCCAGCGCAGGTCCCCATCCCGGAAGCTGCATGCGCAGCGGGCGGCGCAGCAGGAAGCTGGAGGCCACTGCGAGTTCGTGCAGAAGGGTTGGGGCCAGCAGGATGATGAGTTCCCGCGGCATGTGCCGCAGGAAGTTGATGGCAACCGCCAGGTAGAAGAGAAAACCGACATAGTCGCTCCAATGGCGCGCCTTAGCGGCAGGCATGGCGGGGAGTGTAGCAGGATTGAAGATTGGTGATTGACGATTGCCGATTGCTTGGTAATTTGTAGTCTGCGATTTGTCATTTGTGATTGGGGACACGAAGATACCGGGACGATGAAGCTGTCCATCCACAAGCTGTTTTCGGCCTTGGTGCTGGTGGGTTTGTTTGCGCTCACTGCGCGACCCATCCTGGTGCCCGATTTCTGGTGGCACCTGCGCACCGGACAATACATGGCGGAGACCGGCGGCCTTCCGCCTTCCGACCCGTTTTCCTACACCAGCGCCGGCAAGGAGTGGATCACGCACGAGTGGGGCTCGGAGATCCTGATGTATTGGGTCTATCAGGTGGCGGGTTGGGGCGGGCTGATTCTGGTTTTCTCCATCGTCATCACGGCTGCCTTCGTGATCGTGTACCGAAGGTGCGCGGGCAGGCCGTTCGTCGCCGGGCTGGCGCTGCTGCTGGGCGCACTCTCCACCGCCCCGGTGTGGGGCGTGCAGCCGCAGATGATCACCATGCTGCTGGCCAGCGTGTTTCTCATGCTGCTGGAAAAGTACGCGCGCGACGGTGCCATCCGTCATCTGTTGTGGATGCCGCCGCTCACCGTTGCCTGGGTGAACCTGCACGGGGGATATCTGCTGGCGCCGCTGCTCATCGTCCTGGTGACTGCCGGCCTGGCGCTCGACGAGCTGGTGGGAGGGGAAGGTGCCCGCGACGCGTGGGGCCGAGCCGTGTCCGCACAATCAGAGGGGACGATAACGAGGGCGGCGCGCCGGGTACTTCCCCTGCTGGTGGTGGCGGTGTTATGCACACTGGCCATCGCGGTCAATCCGCACGGCACGCGAATGTACTCCTATCCAATTGAGACGCTGCGCTCGCCGGTGATGGCGGAAAACCTGCGCGACTGGCTCTCGCCCAACTTCCACCGGCCCAGCATGGTCCCTTTCGCGCTGCTCCTGTTTGCCACGGGCGCGGCGTTGGCGCTGTCTCCCAAGCGGCCCAAACCCAGCGAAGTGCTGATGGCATCGGTAGCGGGGCTGGCAGCGCTGCGCTCCGGGAGGCACATTCCCATCTTCGCGCTGGTGGCCATTCCACTGCTCGCCGAGCATGGATGGCTTTGGCTGAAGGAGCGTCCCTGGGGCCAGTGGCTGGCCGCACCCGACCGCCAGCCCACGCGCATGAAGGCCCTTTTTCACATGGCGGTGCTGGCGGTGATGATCTTGTGGGCAGCGCTGCGTTTCGCCGGGATCATCAACGAACAGCGCAGCAGCGAGGCGGAAGTATTTCCTCGGGCGGCGGTGGAGTACATACGCGCCGAGAAGCCTCCCCAACCTCTCTTCCATCGCTACGACTGGGGCGGATACCTGCTGTGGTATCTCCATCCGGAATACCGCAGCTACATCGACGGCCGGGCGGACTTGCACGGGGACGCCTTTATGGAGGAATACTTCCGCTCCTACCGAGGTCGCAGCCGGTGGCAGGAGAGCCTGGAGCGCTGGAAGGTGCAGTCGGCGCTGGTTGAACCTGAGGCGCCCATCGCCAGCCTGCTGCGCCTGGATCCCGCGTGGGATAAAGTCTACGAGGACAAGCAGGCAGTGCTGTTCGTGAAAAAAGAGATAGGCAATAAGCAGTAAGCACTTGGCACTTGGCACTTGGCACTCAGCACTTGGCCTTTGGCAGTTGGCACGGCAGTCAGCACTCTGGTTAAGCCTCCTGCCTCCCGCCTCCGTTCTCCCCCTCCTATTTCCGGTCTCCTCCCTACTCGCCGCCTTGGCACTGTTGCGGGGTTGGGCAGCCACCTAGGTGGGGTGTCCGAAGAATCGGACAGTAGGGCCAGTGGTGGCCACGCAATTTACCGTAACCTATTGATACTAAAGGTGTAACTTTTATGTTTGCGGGACGGCTGTTTTGCCCCCGAATTGCACTTAGATGGGCACGTGAGCGCAGGGCAAGGCGCAGGACAACAAGGGGAATACCACTAAAGCGCTCGGGAGGAAAGGGAACATGAAAGAGCTTCTTCGCAAGATGTGGTCGGACGATGAAGGACAGGACATCGCGGAATACGCGTTGATGCTGGCCGTCATCCTGGTGGTCGTGATTGGCGCCGTTCGTCTGATCGGCACCAATG
>JBOGLL010000249.1:0-3347 GCA_050746065.1 Terriglobales bacterium
CGGCGCCCCGCCTCCATCTGCTTCAGCGCCGCGATCATCTCCGCTTCCGTATGCCGGCTCCGAGACATGCTCCTCCCCTCGCTCTCCGCCTTCGCGAAGTGTGAAATCATACTCAGGTGTGTGCGGAAAGAGGGGAGCAGGTCAGGTTAGCAGACCCTTGTCGTCGTATGCGTAGGAAGTGCGACGGTTCTGGTCGTCGCGTATCTGTGTGACTCGGCCCGCAGCATTGCGGGTGAATTCGAGGTAATGCCCGGCGTTCTCGATTCGCGCCAGAACCCCGCCCGAGTAAATCAATCGCACCTGGTTGCCGTTGCGGTCGGTGACCCGCACCAGCCGATACAAGCCTCCGAGTGATTCGTACTCGCGCGTCTGGCCGGTTCGCATGTGACTGACCAAGGCCCCAGAGGCGCTTCGGCTCAGGCTCACATGGTCGGAGGGAAAGTCCGGTGAGAGCAGAAATTCGTTGCCCGATTCGGCGAACCTGATGGCGGCGCCGGTTTCATTCAACAGCGTGGCCACGCCGTCTTGGACTTCGATGGTTTCCGTCGCGGAAAGATGCCATCCGGGGCCAAACTCCAGGCTTCCCGGTCCCGCTGAGTCATAGACCCGGGCTGCTACCAGGGGCATGCGGCCAACGGTGACGAGGTCTCTCCTGGCAAACGTCAGGTTTCCGCGACCCACGTTCACGAAGTTGACTTGCACTCCGTAAAAGATGGATTGCTCGTTGGGGAAGTAGATATTGACCCGGCGTCGCTGGCTGAACTCGGCGAGATAGTGCAAGTACGGCCCGAGCTGGTCCAGATCGCCACCGTAGCCCTGTGCAGACGCTGTTTCCGGTGGCAGCGAGATCAGAGAATAAGAAACACAAAGAAGTAAGAGCAGGGCTGCAGCGGCGACTCGTGGCATAGCGCCTCCCCTAAAAGGGCGTGAAGTGAACGGGACGCTACCACACTATTGGAGTCGCAAGCAGAGAAAGTTGGTTCTTGTTCCGAATCCGGAAGAGACGCGAAAAGGCCCGGTTCCGCAAGGCGGGACGGCCGGGCTACACCTTAACGATCCGGTGTCCCGGCGGGTGGCTGCTGCGGTTGCCCGGCAGAGCCTCCCGGCTGCTTCGTCGGTTGCCCTGGTCGTCCCGGTTGTCCTGGCTGTCCTGGCTGGCGGGCGTTGGGGTCCAGTGAGGAGTCGTAAACGAACTCCCACTCGTTGTAGTGTGCTTTTCCGTCACGCTCCCGGATTGAACTGGCGGTGCTCTGGCTGGCCACGCCCACAATCGGCCCGCCGCCGAACTTCTTGCCCGAGAGTGAGTCGCTTGCGCGAGCCGGTGACGGTCCGCCCGGCTGCGGCGCCCCTCCTGCCGGAGCTTGCAACCCGCCCGCCGGCGTTCCGATGCCACCCGGGGCCGACGATCCGCCCCGGCTTCCCAGCCGCGCTTCTCCGAAGCGGACGAACCGCCACTCCCCGCCGGGCGTCATGGGATCCTTATAGCGGCGGCGCAGGAAGCGGATGTTGTTGGTGTTATCCAGCTCTTCGATGCGCGAAGGGTAGCGCCCGAACTTGCGGTAGAACCGACCGATGGCGCGTGCGTATTGCGTACCCCGCTCGATGAGTTCCTGTTCACGCTCGCGCTTGATCTGGTGGGCCACGTCGGGCGCCGACCGCGTCATGGCGATCAGCAGGAAGGCCAGCGCCAGCAGGATCACCAGCAGCGCATACCCGGATTGTCGCGACGCCCGTCCGCGCCGCAGAAACCGCCTGCCATTCGGCTCCATTCGCATCTCAGAACTCGCTATTCGCAACTCGGTACTCGCCACTAGCTCTGTGTCAGCGGCAGCGTTTGCCGGTGGTTGTACTGCAGATCTTCGACTTCCACCGATGTCGTGCCGATGCGCACCACTTTGTACCGCCGATTGACGATGTCGCCCTCAGCCGCGATGAACACATCTTCCCCCTGCGACAGAAAAACCTGCTTGGGCTGGCCCGGCTTGCTGGCAAACCCGTAGAACTTCAGGTTGATGGGAGGCGGCGGAGGCGGTCCCGGAGGCGGCTCCGGCGTCCTGTTGGCCACCGGTTTGGGCGTGGTATCGGCCGGCGGCGGCTCGCTGCCCGCGCGGAAGATGTTGCGTCCCTTGCCCTCGTACTTCACCCCTTCGCTGGCGCGCAACTGGTCGAGCCGCAGCGTGGGATCGAGTGAAGAGAGAAGCGTCGGAGGCGCCGGCCGTCCCCAGCGCCCGCTTTTTGCCGTCCCGGCGGCAGGATTGGGCGTGGCAGTCTTGCCGGCCACCTGCTGTTCCGGCGCCGTCAGCCAGCGCGTCAAGGTGAACACGGCCACGATGGCCAGCACGCCGGCCAGGATCACCTGCCTGCGATTTTCCGCTCCCAGCTTCACTTGGCTCTTACCCCTCGCTCCTCACGTAGGTTTCGATCTTCAGCTCGAGGCGCACCGTGCCGCCGCCTTCCTGGTCATCGAGGGCCACGCTCTGGATGATGAAAAACATCGGGTCACGCTCCATGGCGTTCAGGAAACGGACCACGTCCAGATACTCGCCGGACAGTGAGCCCTGGATTTCCACGCGCTGCACGCCCAGCACCGGGCTTGCGGCCGTGGTGTACTTCGCCTGCGACATCTGCACGCGATGCTTGGCTGCCAGTTCGCCCAAGCGATCCGGCACGGCCGACGCCTGCCCGGCCATGCGTTCCGCAAAGAACTCCTCCAGATCGCTGCGCGCACCCGCCAGCTTCCTGTCCATGCCGCGGGCCGGGCCCACTTCCGTTTCCTTGAGCCTCTTGGCTTGCTGCAGGCGGTTGCGCTCGTCGCCGAACTCCTCCACCGTGCGTCCCCAGGGCGATAGTAGGAACGCGAACGCGCCCGCATCCAGCAGCAGCAGCGCGGTCAGCAGCAGCACTACTTTGTGGCGCAGGTCGCGCAGGTTGGTCATGGCGTGCCTCTGGCGGGCACTTCCGGAACATAGACCGCTACGATCTCAAACTCCACGTCGGACGTACCAGCTTCCACCTGCGTGCTTTCCGAACTCACCTGCGCACGGCGGAAACGTTCCGACTCCTCCAGTCGCCTCACCAGGTCGAGCACGTGGTCGCGCGTGGCCGCGGCCACCACCATGCGGATCTCGAGCTGTTGCTGGGAATTCAGCTCCGGCTGGATGGAAACCACCTGCACCCGCGCAGGGACGATCTTTTCCAGTGCTGCCAGCGCCTTGGTCCAGGAGAACGCCTTGTGCGCGATGAGTCCGTTGACGAATCGGGCCTGGTTGCGCACCTGCATGTTCTGCGCCTGGCCCAGCATTTTTTCCGCGGCCTTGCCTTCCTGATCGAGCGCCGCAATGTTGGCC
>JBOGLL010000250.1:0-7054 GCA_050746065.1 Terriglobales bacterium
TGGTAGAGAAAGCCCATGCACGCGGGCTTCGGGTCTCGGCGCACGTTGAGACCGCGGCTGACTTCCGCGAGGCAGTGCGCGCGGGCGTGGACATGATCGCGCACCTGCCGGGCTGGCAGATTGGCCCGGGTACCGGTTTCACCGACAACCGGCTTGACCACTGGAAAATCAGTGTAGCGGACGCGCGGCTGGCTGCCAGCAAGAAGGTCGCAGTGATCACCACTGCCGCCCACGATCCCAAAGGCCCCAATTATGCAAGGTTCAACGAAATCAACCGGCACAACCTGCGGCTGCTACGCGAGGCAGGGGCAGACATCATCCTGGGCAGCGACGGCTTCCAGCCGGCCGACAGGAGAGAAGCACTTTATCTTGCGGAAGTAGGCGGGCTCGATAATCTTGCCATCCTCAAGCTGCTGGCCGAGGCTACTCCGCGGCTCATTTTCCCAAAACGCAAGATCGGGACCCTGCGCGAGGGTTACGAAGCCAATTTCCTGGTGCTGCAGGGGAACCCGCTCGAGGATTTGCAGAACCTGGGCAGGATTCATCTCCGCGTGAAGGGCGGAGAAGAATTAAAGGCGGAGGAGCCGATCGTAATCACTACCAGCCTTGTGGGCGGCAACGTCCACATGCTGGATGGGGCAGTAGATTTGATTGGAGTCTCGGTCGGCGAAGACGGTCTGCTGCTGGTGGACGGTGGCTATATGGAGACTCTGCCCGCCGTGCGTGAGGCGCTGGACAAGTTCAGCAGGGGCAAACCCAGGTTTCTCATCAACACCCATTGGCACCACGGCTTCGCCAACGAGGGCTTCGCTAGGGACGCAGTTCTGGTGAGCCACCGGGCCGCCCGCGAGCGCCTGCGCAGGGAGAATTTCATGTTCAACCGCACGGTTCCCGCCAGGCCCCCGGCGGGATGGCCCGTGATCACGTTCGAGGGCTCGATGACCATCCCTTTCAACGGTGAGGATGTGCGCCTGGTGCATTTCCCCGAGGCACATACCGATGGCGACGTGGTCGTCTTCTTTTCGAGGTCCAACGTGGTAATGACGGGCGACATCTTCGTGCCCCACGTGCCTTGGACCGACCGTAATTCGGGAGGACGCGTGTCCGGACTGGTGGCGGCTATAGACCGGCTGCTCAACTTGGTGCCGCACGACGCCAAGATCATTCCAGGCCACGGGAATGTCTGCACCTATGATGACCTGAAGCGGTTTCGAGTGTTGCTCGACGAAACCATCGCCCGGGTAAAGGCGCGGGTGCGCGAAGGCAGGAGTCTGGCAGACGTTCAGAAGGAGGGCCTGCCGGGAAAGTGGAAGGATTGGGAAGGCCCGGTTCCAGTCAGCGAATTCCTCAAAGCGATCTATGAAGAAGTCCGGCAGGAACAGTTATGAGCCCTGCATGCTTGACGCCTTCTTGCGGCCATCATGCTATGCGTGCCCTTGACCGTCACGAATCCTCTTCTCGGGAGAACCCTGTCAAGTCCCTTGGCCATAGCCACGAGCGCTCGCGCTACACCTAAGATATTCCCCAGGCGGAATGCCCACGATGCGTTTGAAGTGGCGGGTCAGATGGCTCTGGTCGGCAAAGCCGGTGAAACAAGCCACTTGAGACACGGCGCATCCCTCCTGCAGGAGACCCTTCGCCCGCAACACCCGCACCTGCGTTTGAAAGGCATGCGGCGGCAGGCCCACGTCGCGGGAGAACGTGCGACTGAGGTGAAACGGACTCAGGCCTACAACCGCCGCCAGGCGCTTGAGCGACACATTCTCGGCGAAATTCTCGGTCAGGTATTGTCGGATGGCGTTTACACGGTACGGCTCTCTGCCCGCGGCCGGTGAAGCGTGTGGCTCGGAGGCAAACCGAGTGATCAGGCGGACCAACAGATCCAGCAGGCGTGACTCTTGCTCCAGGCGCGAGGCCGGCGCTTCGAGCGTTCGGTGCAGTTTTCGATACCGCTCAAGAATGTCCGCATCGAAAAGGACCGGCTCGGCGAAGAAAGGCAGCTTTCCTGGACCACCCATTTCCAGCACGGCCTGCTGCACCACGTGGGGATGTAGATACAAATTCCGATACGTACAACCCTGGTTGTCCCACGCGCGATTGGCATGCACTTCACCGGGATGGACAATGAAAAGACAGCCTGCTGGTGTGGCGTGAGTCGCTCGGCGGTAGAGGAGTTCGCCGGCTCCCGCCTCGATCAGACAAAGATGAAACTCTTCGTGCCAGTGTCGCGGATAGGAGCGCGATACGGACAGGCCGCGATGGAGTTCAACGTTCCCCAGTTCCGGCAGACGCCAAACTTTGATCTGCTCGCGCTCTTGGTGGGACTTCATCGCCTAGAACCCGAATTTCCTCGCCATGAACGGAATCTCGACCACGGCTTCGAGGTCGATAGGCTGGCCGTTCTTGGTAGCGGGACGGAAGCGCCAGCGCTCCAGAGCGGCCCGCGCATTTTCATCGAGCTGATCGTCGAACCCGCGCAGCACCCGCACCTCGCCCACGCTACCGTCGCTGTGGATGACGGCGTAGAGGACCACGCGTCCTTCCACGCCTCGACGCATCATGTCGGCGGGATAGGCAGGATCCACTTTGGCTGTGGCCGAGGGTGCGGTCAGGTCGCCGGGAGTGGTGTCGTCCTTGAGCTGCGCGAAGCGGATGATCCAGCTTCCTCCGGCAGATGTCAGGTTCGGCATGTTGATGGCCATCGAGTAATAGCGCTTGGGACCGAATACCTTGTCCTCGATCTTCCCGCCCTCAGAGCCCGAGGACGACGACCGAGGCACATTCTCGCGTGCAATCCGGGGCGGCGGCGCGGCCGATGCCAGGATTCGCTCGCGCGAAGGCACGTTCGATCCGTTGCGATTGCCTGCGCTGGCGCTGCCGCCCGGCGAGCCGCCACCCGTGCCGCCGGCTCCCGGAGTTCCCGCTACCACCGCCACCGGGCCCGCGACCGTGGGACCACCACCGATGTAAACCCCGGAAGGATTGCCCCCGGGCCCGCTGCCAGGACCTCCGGCGCCGCCCGTGCCGGTTCCGCCGGCTCCGCTGCCGCCACCCGCGACGTCAGGAGTGCCGTACGCGCCCGGAGTGCCTTCCGGAGTCGCCGCAAATTGTCCGCGACGACTTCCGCCTGCCAGTTCTACCGGGCCCGTGGGAGTTACGGGATTCAGCCCCAGCGCGATCAGTTGTCCGGCGGCGCGGGCTGCGCTGCCTCCACCGCCGGCTGACGGAGGAGGCGCGGCCTCCACTCCGTCCACCGCGTCGGCCGCGGCCCGCTGCTCAGGGACGGGAAGCGCTGGAGCCGCTACCGTGGGCTCCACGTTCCCCATGTTGATTTCACCCAGTTTTCTGCGCAGCGCTTCCGGTGTAGGCGGAGGGTCGATCACCGAAGGTGCAGGCATCTTGGGCAGTTGCAGCGTCGCCGTTTTGCGCTGCGCGACCTCCGGCGCGGGCGCGATCACGGAAGTTTGCAGCCAGGGCACGGTCAGCTTCGACGCCGATCTCGCCGACGCCGCCACCGGCGCTGGAGACGGCACCGGCGTCCACACCACCATGTTGGGCAGCCGAGCTTCCCGGCGGAGGATGTTCGGCGCCAGCGGATCCACGATGGTTTGCGAAAAGTTGTCGGGCTCCGGTGGAAGCGAGATCACGGGCTGCTTGCTGTACGCCGGCTTACCCTTGCGCGCCACCTTGGCCGGTGCGCTGCCCGCGGACAGGTTGGGGAGGTACTCGGATACTTCGTAATACGTGAGCGAGCGCGCTTTGGGAGCGGTGTCCGGGTTGGGCCGCATTCGCCACAAGTCCGGGAACGTCAGCAACACCGTGAGTGCGAAGAGGTGGTAAACCCCCGACTGCCGCAAGCTCCGCCAAGGAGGAGTCCGGGATACGAAGACGTCCGGCCAGAACGCCGCCGGTCGCGAGGTGAGGTGCAGGGGAGGCAGCCGCTGGGGCAGCAGGAACTCGCGCAGGTTATTGAAAAAACTGCGATGCCAGGGTTCCAGCTCTACCAGCAACCGGGGGGCGGAGCGGTAGCCGTGCAGGGACGCTGTTTCGCGGGCGCTGCCCAGAATGCTCTGCATCAATGCTTCCGGAGGCTGACTCTTTGCCGATTATAGCGGAGTAAACACAGGATTCGATGCGCTCCCCGCATCGAATGTTGTGACGATTTTCCGTTTCTCAGGTAGAGACGTTGCTCGCAAGGTCTCCCTCGGCGAGACGTAGCAAAGCTACGTCTCTACAGCGATGTGCCTCCCGGGTGGCCTTGGTGACGGTCGCCGGCGGTGACATAATGAAAGCCGGAGATGAAATGAAGCACGCTGTCTCTTTCCTGCTGTTTCTCATCACGTTGTCTCTGGCTGCGCAGCAGCCCACGGGCGACAAGAAGGCGCCCGCCGCGAAACCGGAGACCGCCCCGTCGCCCGCTTCCAAGCCGGACGCCGCCAAACCGCAAGCCGAGGCCGCGCTCGGCGATATTTCCGGGACCTACTCCTTCCTCAAGGAAGGCGAGTACGTGCAGATCAATCTCGAAGACACGCGGGTGACCGGATTCGTCTCCCGCTTCGGGGAGCTTGACAGCGATCTGGGCGCCTTCCTCGACCACTTCTTCGAGAAGGCTTCGCTTACCGGCAACAAGCTGAGCTTTACCACCAAAAAGACCCACGGTGTCTGGTTCGAGTTCGCCGGCACGGTGGAACGCGGATTGGCCAAAGTGCCCGCTGAGGAAGGGTATTACGTTCTGAAAGGCAAGCTCACGCAGTACACCACCGACGCTGCCGGAAAGCCTTCAGGACGCTTTCGCGAGGTCGTTTTCAAGTCGCTTCCGGTCGAGCCTGAGCCCGCGCCGGCACCTGCCGCGAAGAAAACCGATTAGGGATTCGCCACGCCCTCCCTGGCCCTGAGTTGGCGCCGTAACTTTCCCTTCCAGCACGCATCCAATCCTGCGAAAGAAACTTTCTCCAGGAGAAGGCTCTTGATCCGCAGACTCTCGCTACTTGTCATATTGTTCTCTGCCGTGAACTTCGCATCTGCCGCCGATCACAAGAATGAAGTGGGATTGCTGCTGGGCGGCATCACCACTCCGGACCGCACCATTGTTCCCGGCCCCGGCGCCATCAACGTCAGCACCGGCATCACCTACCAGGCCACTTACGCCCGTCTGCTCAAGCAGACGGAGCGCGTGGGCATCTACTTCGAAGTGCCGTTCGTGGCTACGCCCCTGCAGGACGTCTCCTCGGCCAACCCGGCCGTGCCGTTGAACTACGCTTCGCTGTTCATCACTCCGGGCGTAAAATTCAAGTTTCGCCCGCAGGAGAGAGTGTCGCCATTTGTTGCCGTAGGCGGAGGCTACGCCCGCTTCGATGAGAGCGAGGACCTGGTCTCCGGCGTTCCCAATCCCGGCCCGCGCGGGACCAACACCGGCGTGTTCCAGTTCGGCGGAGGATTCGACGTCAAGGTCTTCAGCCGCATCAGCCTGCGCGGGGAAGTGCGCGACTTCTACTCCGGCCGGCCGCAATTCAACGTTGCCACCGACAGCGACCGCCAGCACAACGTGGTATTCTCCGGTGGATTCGTAGTCCACTTCTAAGGCGGACGCGTGCGCTCCCGGCTGCTGCTGATCCTGCTCCTGCTTGCCCCGGCGATGCCCGCGTTCGCTGCGGAACCCGCAGTGCACCCTGCCACCGGCACGCTCGACCACGGCTATCGGTTGCTCTACAACCTGGACTTCGACGGCGCCCAGCAGGAATTCGCAGCCTGGCAGAAACAGCATCCCGACGATCCTTTAGCACCGGTTTCCGAGGCCGCCGGACTGCTCTTTTCTGAGTTCCACCGCCTGGGCATTCTGGAAGCGCAGTTCTACGCCGACGACAAGTCCTTCGAGACCGACGACAAGCTGACCGCCGATCCCGAGGTCCGCAAGCATTTCTTTGTCGCGCTGTCGCGGGCCGAGTTGCTAGCACAGCAGAGCCTGGCCAAGGATCCAAAGGACGTGAACGGACTTCTGGCCATGACTTTATTCGAGGGCCTGCAATCTGACTACCTGGCCCTGGTCGAGAAGAAGAACTTCAAGTCCCTGGGCCACGCCAAGAAGGGCAAAGTATGGGCCGCCAAGTTGCTGGCTGTGGACCCGCACAACTATGACGCCTACCTGGCTACCGGAGCTTATAAGTACATTATTGGCAGCCTGTCCGCTCCGGTGCGGTGGCTGCTGCGCTTCGGTGGACACTCCGGCGACAAGGAAGCCGGCCGCTATGAAGTCATGATGACCGCCGAGCATGGCCGCTTTCTCAAGCCCTTCGCGCGCATCCTGCTGGCCATTTCGTATCTGCGCGACAAGGACACCCAGCGCGCCCGCGCCCTGCTGGCTGGCCTGCGCGACGAGTTTCCCGGAAATCCTCTTTTCCCCCGAGAGATCGCGCGCCTCGATGCATCCGGCGGCGCATCTCACTAGAGAGGGGAACCGCCATTGGTGCCACGCTTCCGAACCTTCGCCCTGCCTGCGATGCTGTTGGTTGCGCTCAACCCGCTCGCTCAGGCACAATCCCGCGCCATCGATGCCGGGCGCTCCACGCTCACCGTGCGCGTTTTCAAGGCAGGCCTGTTTTCCTTTGCCGGGCACGATCATGAGATCCAGGCGCCCATCGCGTCCGGCTCGCTGGTGGAATCGGAAAATCTCTCGGTCGAGCTGGCGGCGGACGCGCGCCAGCTCAAGGTCCTCGATCCGCAGCTCGCCGCCGACAAGCGCGCGGAAGTGCAGAAGACCATGCACAGCCCCGACGTGCTCGACAGCGCCCAGTTCCCGGAAATCCGCTTTCGCTCCACTTCCATCGAGAAGTCGAGAGAAGGGAACTGGACGGTTCGCGGCCACCTGACCCTGCACGGCCAGACCCAGCCCGTTGTGGTCAGCGTCACTGGCGGGAACGGTCATTATCGGGGATCGTCCTCGTTCAAACAGCGGGCCTTCGGCATCAAGCCGGTGAGCGTTGCCGGCGGCACCATCAAGGTGAGGGACGAAGTGAAGATCGAGTTTGAGATTTTCGCCCGCTGAGCCTGGCAACGC
>JBOGLL010000251.1:0-5660 GCA_050746065.1 Terriglobales bacterium
CACACTGCTAGGATATCCAGATGTCCGTGTTGCGACGCCTCATACGCTGGATGATGCTGGCCCTGATTCTGGTGACCGTCGCCATGGTGTCGGCGCTCACCGCCATGCGCCTGGCCATCCATGGCCGCGAGGTGGAAGTTCCCAAGGTGGTGGGGAGTTCACTGCGCGAGGCCGACCAGTCGTTGCGCGCGATGGGCCTGGTGCTGGACGTGGAGAGCCACTTCTACAGCGCCGACGTCCCCGAAGGCCGCATCGTTTCGCAGGTACCGCAGCCGGGGACGCGAGTGCGCCGCGGCCGCACCGTGCGCGTGGCTGAGAGCCTGGGCCCGCAGCGTGCGGTGATTCCCAGTGTGATCGGCCAGAGCGGGCGGGCCGCGGAAATCAACATCCGCCGCCGCGGGCTCGACGTGGGCACCGTTGCGGTGGTGCACCTCCCCGACCAGCCTGCCGGCCATGTGATTGCCCAGAGCCCGCCGCCGCAGGCCGGCGACGCCGTTTCTCCCAAGATCAGCCTGCTGGTGAATGCGCCGCTAGAAACCCAGGCCTACCTGATGCCGGACTTCGGCGGCCGTCCTCTGGCCGACGCCGTCGAGGCTGTCGAGGCCGCGGGGCTGAAGCTCGGGACCGTGACCCTGGGCGGCACGCGCCTGACTGTGCCGAGTGGCGAATCTCGCATTTCGCTTCCCGCCACAGTCCGCCGCCAATTGCCGCTGCCCGGAGCCAAAGTCACGCCCGGAACGGTGGTGCACTTCGAGGTTGCGCGCTAGTCGCGTTCCAGAATCGCCGCAAAGAAGCCCTCACAGGGGTGCAAGCCCGGCAACGTGCGCAGGAAGGGTCCGGCAGTGAGAGACCTGAGGTCCTCCCAGACCAGTGAGCCGTCATTTCGTAACCGTCCCAGCTCAGCAGCACAGTCCACAACGCGAATGTCCGTGCGTATCGACACTGCCTCTTCCACAACCGTCTGGTTCTCTTCCTTCTCCAGCGAACAGGTGGAATAGATCAGTCGCCCGCCTCGCGCCACGCGCTCAAGAGCTGCGTTGAGGATGGCCACCTGCCGACGATGCAGATCCTCGACGTCCTCACTCTTGAGCCGCCACTTGATCTCGGGATGCCGTGCCAGCGTGCCGGTTCCTGAACAGGGGACATCGGCCAATACGCGGTCAAACTCCTGCGCGAGGGGAAGGGCCGTGGCATCGGCCGCGATCACGTGAACATTGCTTGCGGGCGCCCGCCGAAGCAGCGTACGCGCACGATGTGGATGGAGTTCCACGGCCACCACTTGTGCCTGCGGATTCGCCGCGGCCAGGGCAGCGGTCTTGCCTCCGGGCGCGGCGCAGCAGTCGAGAATGCGAGAACCGCGCCCCACCAGAGCCACTACAAGCTGGGACGCTTCATCCTGGACCTGCACGCGGCCTTCCGCAAAGGCACGCGTTGCAGTCACATTTCCGGAAGTCATGCGCCGGGCACCGGCCATGATCCTGCCGAGGGCCAGCTCGACGCCTTCGCTGCGGAGCTCTTCCTCGACGCCGGCGGCAGCACGCCTGAGGGTGGTTTCCGGCACGCGTTGGTCGTACTCACAGATGCGCTGCGTCGCGGCTGCGCCGAACTCCTGCACCCAGCGCTCCACGAGCCAGAGTGGATGCGCGAAAACTGCGGCCAAAGACAGCGCCCCCGGCGATTCAGGAAGATTCGGCGGCCTGAGTGTTTCGGGACTAGCCACCAGCTTGCGCAGCACGGCATTGACGAAGGGAGCGGAGAAGACCCGGCCGGCGCGCTTCACCAGTTCCACACTCTCGTTCACTGCGGCCCGCGCCGGGACGCGGTCCAGGAATGCTACCTGGAACACGCCTAGCCGCAGCGCCGTGAGCACTTCGGCGTCCAGCCTGGCGAGCGGCTGGGACGAAGCGCGTGCGATCGCGTGGTCGAGATGCGAGCGCCAGCGCAGCACACCGAGCGTGAGTTCGGTGGCCAGCGCGCGATCCGCTGCGGAGATTGTGTCCAGACGAGAGGAATGCAACAGGTCGGATGCGAAAGCGTCCTGCTGCTCCACGCGCAGCAACACATCGAAAGCCGCAGCGCGCGCGGGAGAAGCCGTTTTCACGACGGTTCGCCCAGCCGCTCGCCATCGCGCGGGCGATAGCCGTGCAGGAAGTCGCGCGCCGTCATGCGCCTCTTGCCCTCGGGCTGCAATTCGGTGATCTCAAGCACCGTGCTCCGGCCGCAGCCCAACAGCAGGCGCTCGTTCTCCACGCGGAGTTCGGCAGGATGGAGCGCAGCTCCGGCCACGGGCTGGGCCGCCCGCAGGGCCAGGTCCTTTCCGCGAAACGTAGTGTAGACGCCCGGCCAGGGCTGAAAGCCGCGCAGGCGATTGTGAATCTCAGTGGCCGTCCACGCAAGGTCGATGCGCCCATCCTCTTTCTTGAGCAGCGGAGCGAGGGAAGCCTGGGCGTGCTCCTGGGAATGTGCCTTCAGCGTGCCCGCCTCTAACTGCCGCAGCGTTTCGGCCATCAACCGCGCGCCCACTTCCGCCAGACGTGGAGTCAGTGTAAGCGCAGTGTCGGCCGGCGCGATGGCGACTTCTTGCTGCAAGAGAATGTCGCCCGTATCCAGGCCTTCGTCAATGCGCATGGTGGTGACGCCGGTCATGCTCTCGCCGTTGGCGATGGCCCATTGAACCGGCGCGGCCCCGCGGTATTTGGGCAGCAGCGATGCATGCAGGTTCAAGTTGCCGTGACGCGGGAGCTCGATCATCCAGCGCGGGACGATGCGCCCGTAACCGACAACGATGATGGCTTCCGGCGTGAGCGATGCGAGCTGCGAACGAAAGGCGTTGTTGGTCTTGATCGTGGCGGGCTGCGCGATGGGAAGGCCCAGCGCCTTCGCGCGTTGCTTAACGGGGGAGGCCGCGGTTTCCAGTCCACGCCCGCTGGGGCGGTCCGGCTGGGTCACGACCAGCGCGAAGCGATGGCCCGCTTCGACCAGGTGGTCGAGAGTAGGCACGGCGAACTGAGGTGTGCCGCAGAAAACCAGTTCCATACGAGGAGTATTTCACCACAGAGGCACTGAGGGCGCTGGGGGCCCTGGCGGAGAGCAACTGCCGCCGGGCACTTACCAAATTTCTCAATTACCCAATTACCCAATTACTAAATCCCTACCACTCTCCTGCTTTTGTGAGTTTCCGGATCTTGCGCTTGATCAGATCGCGCTTGAGCGCGCTGATGTGGCTGATGAACAGCCGCCCGTTCAGATGATCGGTTTCGTGCAGGAGGGCGCGCGCCAGCAGTTCCTCCCCGGTGCGCTCGAAGGTCTTGCCCTCCAGGTTCTGGGCGCGCACGGTGACGCGGTTGGCGCGGGTGACGTCGGCGCGAAAGTCAGGCAGGCTCAGGCAGCCTTCGCTGTGGCGTTGTTTGCCCTCCTTGTGAATGATCTCCGGATTCACCAGCACCAGTTTGGCGTCGGGGTTTTCCTTGAAGGTGACGTCGATCACGGCGATGCGAAGCGGGACGCCGATCTGCGGCGCGGCCAGGCCGACACCGTGCTCCGCGTACATGGTCTCGAACATTTCGGCCACCAGCTTGCGAAGGTCGCCGTTAAAAACCGTTACCGGCACGGCAGGGCGTTCCAGCACCGGGTCGCCATATTTGACGATAGGACGGGCCATTCAGAAGTTTCGCAGTTGTTCCACGTATCCGCGGAAGTTGCGCAGCGTTTCCATCATAGAATCTCCGCCGAATTTCTCCAACGCGCAGCGCGCCAGGGTGAGGGCCACCATGGCCTCGGCGCCCACACCCGCTGCTGGCACCACGCATACATCGGAGCGCTCATACGCCGCTTCTACGGGCTCGCGGGTCGCGAAGCTCACTGAACGCAGGGGCCGGCGCAGCGTTGAAATAGGCTTCACGTAGCCACGCACGCGGATATCCTCGCCGTTGGAGATGCCGCCTTCGATACCGCCCGCATGATTCGAAGCGCGCGTGAAGCGCCTGGTCGCGGCATCGTATCCAATCTCGTCGTGCACGACCGAGCCTGGAGAACCGGCCGCGCTCACGCCATCCCCGATTTCGACGGCTTTCAGTGCCTGCAAGGACATCACGGCCTGGGCCAGCAGGCCGTCGAGACGCTCGTCCCAGTTGGCGTAGGTGCCCAGCCCCGGCGGGACGCCGTGCGCTACCACCTCAAACACGCCGCCCACCGAATCGCCGGACTTCAGCACCTCGTCCACGGCTTTCTTCATGCGTAGTTCGGCTTCGTAGTCGGTGCAGTTCAGTAACACCTCATCGCGGTCGTAAAGCGCGCGCACTTTGCTCCAGGGAACGTCAGCATTCTTTGTGGAAGCTGCACCTACGGCGACCACGTGGCTGAGCACTTCGCTCCCCAGCTCGCGCAGAAACAGCTTGGCGATCGCGCCCACCGCCACGCGCGCAGCCGATTCGCGAGCCGATGCTCGCTCCAGCACATAACGCGCTTCCGGAAAGTCGTACTTGAGCGCGCCTGCCAGGTCGGCATGTCCGGGCCGAGGTGAAGCCACTGGCCGATGTTGGGCGGGGTCGCCTTCGTCCACCGGCAAAGCTTCTTCCCAGTTCTTCCAATCCTTGTTCTCGAGGCGAATGGCGATGGGCGAGCCGATGGTTTTTCCCTGACGCACGCCTGCCAGGATGTGTGCCGTGTCACGCTCGATCTTCATCCGGCCGCCGCGCCCGTAGCCCTGCTGACGGCGCCACAGCTCGCGGTCGAGGAACGCCTGGTCCACCTTCAAGCCGGCGGGAATGCCCGACAGCGTGGCGAGCAGGGCCTCACCATGGGACTCGCCGACTGTAGAAAAGCGCAGCATGGCAGCCGGTCATTCTATACGAGGCCTTGCGAGCGGCGATGCGGAGTTTTGCCCTTGACGCCGCCTGCGGCGGGCGCCTCGCGGAATCGCGACATCCGCCTGTCGCCTGATGTTTTGATCCCGCTGCGAGACATCCCGCTGAATCTGCTGGTGCGAACTGCTCGCTCGGACGTCAGACCAGGGGTTCGGACGGAGCCAGCGAAGGCACGGAGCGCTCCACCAGGTCGGCGAGACTCTTCAAGTCCGGAACTTCCAGGTCGGGCCGGACGTCCACTAGGCGCGTCGCCGCAGCACCGTCGCGGTTCTTGCGGCGATTCACCCACACTGTAGCCAGCCCCAGGCTGCGTGCCGGCGCCACATCGTGAAACAGGCTCTCCGCCACATGCAGGACTCGATCCTGCGGCAGGCCCATGCGGGCGAGCGCAGTGCGGAAGTTGTTGAGTGAAGGTTTGTAGCTGCGGCATTGCTGGGCCGTGATGACGTGGTCGAACTTCACCTCGAGGTGCCTTGCCGTCAGCGCGAACAAGTCGTCGTCGATATTGGAGATGACGGCCAGCTTGTACCGCTGCCGGAGTCGCCGAAGCGCCGGAACGGTGTCCGGAAACGGCTTCCAATCCCCAAGCGATTCGGGAAGCGAATCCGCCTCCGAGGGCGAAACCGGGAACCGCAGCCTTAGCCCAAACCCGTACGCCACCCTGCGCAACACTTCGCGGTAACGCAGATACTCGCCGCTCTGCGCTTCGGGTTCCAGTTCGGCGTAGAGAGCCAGGATCTCGGCGTCGCTGACCTGCTTGCCGTGCGCTGCCAGCAGCGGGCGCAACACGCCCAG
>JBOGLL010000252.1:0-4403 GCA_050746065.1 Terriglobales bacterium
CGCGCAGGAAGCCTGGACGGCCCGCGACGGCCATTCGCTCGTCATTCCCAAATTCGTGCGCGAGGTGGTGGAGCGCATCGCGTTCGCTGCGCGCGAAGACAAGCGCATCGACAAACGCTCCGGAGTGAGCCAGAGGCTGGCCATCAGCACTCTGGAGAACGTCCTCTCCAGCGCCGAGCGACGCGCCCTGCGCAACCGCGAAACTACCGTGGTTCCGCGCCTGGGCGACGTCTACTCCGCCATGCCGGCCATCACCGGCAAGCTGGAATTAGAGTACGAAGGCGACCTGCGCGGCGCCGAGACCGTGGTGCGCGAGATCATCCGCGTGGCCGTGGCCCGCACCTTCGACGCCTACTACGAAGGCGCCAATATGCAGCAGATCGTGCAGTGGTTCGACCTGGGCGGCAGCATCCGCCTGGATCCTGATGCCTCGACCGCCGACGTTCTCGCCGGCCTCCGCCAGATTCAAGGTCTCATGGACAAGCTGCAGGCCCTCGAGGTGAAGCCTAAGGACAGCCCGGAACTGGTGGTCTCCGCGGCCGAGTTTGTGCTGGAAGGCCTGTATGCCCATAAGCGCATCGGGCGCAATGAAGAGCGCGTCTTCACTGCGGGCGAAAAGCCTGCCCGCCGCGTGGACATCACTTCGCCCGAACGCGGCAGCGACGAGCCACCCGTGCGCGGGCGTAGGCCATACAACTGACGGCGCTTGGCGAGCGGGAGCCCGCCGCCGTCAATCCTGAGCGAAGCGAAGAATCTGGGCTCTGTACGTGATTCTTCTTGAGATTGTCATCCCGAGCGCAGGCGCGCAGCGCCGAAGTCGAGGGATCTTGGTTTTCACTGGGGCCTCGCTTCGATCAACCTGGGGGAAAGGGAGCTTCTCATGAAGCGCAATCTGCTGGCTTTGAGCGTGGTTGGAACTGTCTTGGCGACGAGCGCCGCACTGGTGGGAATGGCCCAGCAGTCCGACCAAGTTCCCTCTCCTGTCATTCGCGTCACCACCCGCCTGGTCATGGTGGACGTGATTGCCGTCGACAAGAGCGGCAAACCGGTCACCGACCTCAAGCCGGAAGACTTCGTGGTCGAGGAGAGCGGCAAGAAGCAGAAGATCGCCGTGTTCGGTCTGCAGAATCCGCCTGCCGCGGCTGCCGCCCTTCCCGCTCTGCCGCCTGGTGTTTACAGCAACCGGCCGGAAGCGCAGGTCGCTCCCGGCCCGGTCACCATCCTGCTGATTGACGGGCTCAACTCGCCGTTCCAGAACCAGGCCTTCGTCCGTCAGAAACTGATCGAGTATGTCAGGACGCAGCACCAGCCCGGACAGCGGATGGCGGTGCTGGCGCTGGGCAACGGCCTCTTCAAATTGCAGGGATTCACGTCGGACCCGGCTCTGCTGCGCGCAGCCATGGAGAACTATCGTCCCCAAGCGGTGCGGGAGACCGCAGCCTCGCAAATCGAGCAGCGCGTTACCAGCGTGCCACCCGCCAACATAGGACTGCGGGGAACCTCGGGAGAGACGCGGGTGAGTGCCCTGCTCAGCACTCTGAGCTTTTTTGAAAACGAGCAGGAAGTGCTGGCCCTCGACGTCCGCATGCGCACCACGCTGGAGTCGCTGCGCGCTATTGCGCGCATGGTGAGTGGCATGCCCGGACGCAAGAACCTGGTATGGGTCTCGGCCCGCTTCCCCTTCTCGCTTACGCCCGAAGACGCGGCCGTGACCTTTACGCCCACCCGCGCCAACGATCCCACTGCGCCGCCCCCTACCGCCCAGGAGAACACGCAGTTCGCGTATCAGCAGCAGGTCCGACAGGGCGAAGTGGAGAACATCCGGCGAACGGCAGCCCTTCTGGCCGACTCCCAGGTGGCCGTATATCCGGTGGACGCGCGCGGACTCATCGGCGCGCAGCAACTGGCCGACGCCAGTCGCAGCGGGCTTAATCCCTCAGGCCTGCTGCGCATGGGACACGAATACGGCACGCAGGTCTCGAACGTGGGCGCCTCCATCACCTCGAACCAGGGCGTGATGCAGGACCTGGCCCAGCAGACCGGTGGCCGGCCCTACTACAACCGCAACGACATCGACAACGCCGTGGCCGTTGCCACCGCCGACGGCGGCACCTTCTACGACATCGGCTACTACCCCGACAAGAAAAAATTCGACGGCGGCTTTCGCAAGATCAAGGTCACGGTGACGCGTCCCAACGTTGAACTGCGCTACCGCCGCGGCTACTATGCCGTGGATCCCACCAAGGTGGACGCCAAACAACGCGACGCCGAAATGAACACCATGCTGCTCCGCGATTCCGGCGAAGCCACCCTGGTGACCTTCGACGTGCAGGTTTCGCCGGCAAAGGGCAAGGTCACGGTTCACTTCCTCGTCCCGGCGCGTTCTTTCAGCACGGAGGAAGCGGCCGCAGGGCGCCGGGTGAACCTGGACTTCTTTCTTGCTGCCCTAACCCGTGACGGCAAGAAAGTGGTGGCCAACACCGGCCAAACCGTGGATGCCACGCTCAATCCCGACCAGTTTGCGCAAGTGCAGCAGCAAGGACTGGTTGTCCCCATAGAGGCCACGCTCCCCGCCGGCGAACTCGAGCTGCGGCTGGCGGTCCGCGACAATCGCACCGGCTACTTCGGCACGCTCAACGCTCCGGTAACGGTCAAGCCGTGAAATTTGTCCGCTACTCGAAGTACGTTGCCGACCTGGCCGGCGAGATGAGCCTGGAAGACCTGCTCAGTGCGCTCTCCGACTACCTGCTGGAGAGCGGTTTCCGCAACCAGTACATGGGCATCTGGGAGATGCAGGGCGGCCAAACGCTCGAGGAACTGCGCCGCGCCATCGAGGACGCGCTCGCTGCCGGCGACCTGCTCGACGGCGAAATGCAGCGGCAGCTCCAGCAACTGCGCGAACAGGGCGCGCTCGACCAGCTTCTCGACCGCCTGGTGGAGCGCATGGAGCAGGAAGGCTACGTCACCATCGAACAGCCTCGCGACCGCAGCGCGGAATCATCCCTCGGCGGCCACGTGGACAACCTGCAGGGCCGCGCCCGCTTCGAGATCACCGACAAGGGCCTGGACTTCCTGGGATTCAAGACGCTGCGCGACCTGCTCTCTTCGCTCGGCCGCTCCAGCTTCGGACGTCACGACACTCGCGACCTCTCCACCGGCATCGAAGCCAGCGCTGCGCCAAAACTCTATGAGTTCGGCGACGCCCTCAACCTCGACATCACCGCCTCTCTTTCCAGTGCCATCCAGCGCCAGGGCCTGCCCGGGCCGGGCGAGCCGCTCGACCTCGAATATTCCGACCTCCGCGTCCATCAGTGCGAATACCAGTCGTCGTGCGCCACCGTGCTCATGCTCGACTGCTCGCACTCCATGATCCTCTACGGCGAAGACCGCTTCACTCCGGCGAAGAAAGTGGCCATGGCGCTGTCGCAGCTCATCCGCAGCCAGTATCCGGGCGATTCCTTGTCGCTGGTGCTCTTTCATGACTCCGCCGAGGAAGTCCCGCTCTCGCAACTGGCGCGCGTCAAGGTTGGACCGTACTACACGAATACCCGCGAAGGTCTGCGGCTGGCGCAGCGCATCCTCGACCGTCAGAAGAAGGACATGAAGCAGATCGTCATGATCACCGACGGCAAGCCCTCGGCCCTTACCCTCGAAGATGGACGCATTTACAAGAACGCTTTTGGTCTTGATCCGCTGGTGGTCAGCCAGACGCTGGAAGAAGTTTCGCGCTGCAAGCGTGCCGGCGTGCTCATCAATACCTTCATGCTGGCTTCCGATTACGGCCTGGTGCAGTTCGTTCAGAAGGTGACGGAGATGTGCTGCGGACGCGCCTACTTCACCACTCCCTACACGCTCGGCCAGTATCTGCTGATGGACTACATGTCGCGGAAAACGCGCACCATCCACTAAGCAAGCACAACAACGCGCTCCGCCTGTATGAGGGGACGGCCTCAGCCGTGCCCAAGACGCCGCCCTTCACTTGTTGTCATCCCGAGCGCAGCCCGACAGTCCCTCGCCCCGCAACGCGGGACGAGGGAAAAAGGAGGGCGTAGTCGAGGGATCTTGGGTTAGCTTGAGGGACCCGCCGGTGGTGGCGGCGTTGCCGCCTGCTTGGGCGCCGTGTCCTCAGCTACGAAGTTGATGGTCTTGTGGGTTCCATCGCAGAAGGGCTTGTTGGCGGAGTGGCCGCAGCGACATAGCGAAAAAGCCGGCTTGGCGGAGACGTCCCACTCTTTACCCTCGAGGTCCACCAGCTTCACCGCACCTTCGATGCGGTACGGCCCGTTCGTCTTCACTGTGATCTTCACGTCCGCCATGTGGCCTCCAAGGTTCGTACCGCGCGCAGAAAAGATAACATATGGGAGCACTTGGCACTTGGCACTTCGCACTTCGCATTTGGCACC
>JBOGLL010000253.1:0-8190 GCA_050746065.1 Terriglobales bacterium
CCTCCCAGCAACGCCACCACCACGGCCGTGAAGATGAGGATAAAGAGCTGCTGCAGGAACTCGGAGAGCACCGTGGACATGGCCATCTGCACGCGCTCCACGTCGTTGATCAGCGTGGACAGCAGCGTGCCCGTCGAGTGCCGCTGAAAAAAGCCCGCCGACCGCCGCAGGATGGCGTGATAGAGGTCGTTGCGCAGGTCGGTGATCAGTCCGAAGCCCGCGTAGTACACCAGATAGGTGCCGGCGTAGTCAAAGATGCCCTTCAGCAGCGTGGCCGCCACCAACGCGAACGCCACCATGGTCCAGGCATTGGTAAAGTGTTCAGGCACGAGCTGCTGCAGGTAGACCACCTGATCGCTGCCCGGCACACGAAAGAGGAGGATGTCCTGCGAGCGCGACGCCGGATTCAGCACGCGGTCAAAGATCGGCCCGATGAGCAGGACGCGGAACGCATCCAGCAGGCCCACCAGCGCCATCAGTACCACCGACGCACTGACCTGCAGCCAGTAAGGGCGCGCGTAGCGCACCAGGCGGAGCAGTTGCCCGAAGCCTCCGCGAGTTGTGGGGTCGTGGTCCGGAATGAGGAGCGTCTCCCGTAGGCGGGATGAACTCAACTCCACTGATTGTAACGGAGACCGAACCGGGCCGGGCTGCCCCTTCCGATGTAGTTATCTGGTCATCTGGCCATCTGGTCATCAATGCCACATGACCACATGACCAGATGACCACATGGCCAGATGACCACATGACCACATGGTTCTACTTCGGGCAGTCGCGATGGACCACTTTCACGCGGTAGCCCGCGCGGGCCAGGTTGCGTTTCACTTCTTCGGCGATCATCACCGAGCGATGCTGGCCGCCCGTGCATCCGAAGCCGATGGTCAGGTAGCTCTTCCCTTCGCGAACGTAGTGCGGCAACAGGTAGACCAGCAGGGCGGAGATACGGGAAATGAACTCCCGCGTCTGCGGAAACGAGCGGATGTAGCGTGCCACGCGTTTGTCCTTGCCGGTGAGCGGCCGGAACTCAGGGATGAAGTGCGGATTGGGCAGGAAGCGGACGTCGAACAGCAGGTCCGCCTCCTGCGGGACGCCCTGGCGGTACCCGAAACTCACGCATGAGACCAGGATGCTTTTGTCGGAAGGCTCCAGCCGGAATTTGTCGGTAAAGTAGGCGCGCAGTTCGTGGACGCTGAAGTTCGAGGTGTCCACCACCATGTCGGCAAGCGCGCGTATGGGCCGCAGCCTTCGCCGCTCGGCGGCGATCGAGGAGCGCACCGGCTCGCCGCCGCCTAGCGGATGCGGACGCCGCGTCTCGCTGAAGCGCCGCTGCAGTGCGGCGTCCGTGGCTTCCAGGAAAATCAGCGTAGTGTTCAGGCCTTCATGCAGCGAGCGCAGGATCCTGGGCAGCCGGCCCAGCCGCTCGCCTTCGCGGATGTCCACTACGAGTGCCGCGCGCTGGATCTCCGCCGACTCCCGCGCCAGGTCGGCGAATCGCGGAATGAGATCCACCGGCAGGTTGTCTACCGAGTAGTAGCCCAGGTCCTCAAAGGCCTTCAATACCGAGGCCTTCCCGGATCCGCTCATCCCGGTGATGACCACCAGTTCGCGCTGCGGACGCCGCGGCTGCTTGCGCGCGGCGCGGCCACTCCGGCTGCCTCCGTTTGCGTGGCGCGGCCGCCCCCGACCGCGTCCTTCAGTTTTCGAAGCAAGCTTGCGCCCGCGGCTGTTTTTTCGTCCGCGCACGCGGGAATGGTATCACTACCCGCGCGGCCCGGCCGCGTAGCCCGGCCGCCCTCGGCCGGGCCCTCATGCGTTTGCCTTCCATTAGTACTGCAGCGTCACGCTCACCGGCCTGTGGTCGCTGGGCCGGTCCTCGCGGTGCTGCCCGTTGTTCACCACCTGCGCGGTGAACTCGGCATGATTCACTGCCCCCGAATTGGCCACCTTGCGCAAACCGGTGCTCCCTCCGAACCCGGGTGACAACAGAATGTGGTCCAGCAGCAATCTCTTGTTCGGTTGCGGTGTTGGAACGTAGTCGTCGAACTCCGCGGTGTAACGCTGGGCCGCCGGCACGTCGCTCTGGGCATGGGTAAACGTCCATTCGGGCTCGAACGCCGACCCCCGCACCAGGTCCGTGACGTTGTGGGACAGATATTTGTCCTCGAAGTAATCCCGGCCTGGCCCGTCATTCAGATCGCCGAGGACGATGATCCGGCGCGTGGAATCGGCGGCCAGCAGCGTGTCCAGGTAGGTACGCGTTCGCATGCCTTCGGCGGAGATGCGACGGCGGTTGGTCAACGCCTGGTGCACATATTGCTGCTGTGTGGCTGGATTGGTCCACATCGCCTGACCGTTCTGCACAAAGTTGGACTTGGTGTGCATCACGATCATCTGGAACGTAGCTGTGCCCGCTTGCAGGTTCACCACCAGCGGCGAGCGGGTGAAGTGATAGGGCTCGAGTTGTTCATCGCCATCCACGTCGGCATCCCAGTCGTCGATCAGCTCGGTGATATCGGCATGTGGGGCTAGTTGCGCTCCGACCTGCGGTCTGAAGAGCAGCCCGACTTTTTGCGCGGCACCCGTATCGCCCAGATAGCTCTGGTATCGCGGTCCACCACCCGCATCCTTCAGGTACGTAGACACAAACAGGTCCAACTCTTCCTTGCGGCTGGGACCTTCCTGCAACGCGAGGACGTCGGGATCGATGGCGGTTATGACCGCGGCAGCACGCTGGCACGTCGTATTGGTGTTGTTGGTGTGGCCGTCCTTGGTAAAGGTCGGCTTGAACGTGGCGGGGCCGGAACCAGAAACAAACCAGTCGTTCATCCATTCACAATTGAAACTGCAGACTTTCAGAGTGGGCATAAAGCACCTCCAGAAGGGTGTTTTGGAAAGTACCCGGGCGGAACAGCAGGACTATATCCAATCGGCGTGCCACCGGCGGGAACTTGGGGATTTTGTTCCGGAAACGGAACAGGGCACAAAACGGAATTACTTCGCGCCTGCCTGCCGCAATAGTCCCACCACTTCCTCGTTGCCGCCCTTCCGCAGTGCGAGCGTCAGGGCGGTCAAGCCGGAAGCGGTTCTGGCGTTGGGGTCGCTGCCCGCCATCAGCAGGGTTTGCACGGCGTCTTTGTTGCCCAGCGCTGCCGCCGCCATGAGCGCGGTGCGGCCATCCCGCCCTGCGGGATCGTTGGGCTTGCAACCCGCCTCCAGGAGGGTGCGCAGCGCGTCCACATTACCGGCGCGGGCGGCAAGCAGCAGCGCCGTTTCGCCCCCGGGGGTACGGGCCTGTGGATTGGCACCGTGCCTCAGCAGTACCCCCAATGTGACCCAGTCGCCGTTCTCCGCTGCCAGCAGCAGTGGAGTGCGCCTGCCCCACGTTCGGGACTCAAGGTCCGCGCCGCGTTCCACCAGCAGGCGTACGGCGCCGGCTTGCCGGCGCGAGGCCGCGTGATGCAGCGCCGTCCAGCCTTCCAGGTCCACGGCCCGTAGCGCGGCCTTGATGCGCTGGGCAGCTTCGGCCGCGGCTGCGGGGCTGGGCGCTGAATCTTCCACAGCCATCGGCTGGCCTCGTGTGGAAGCGTGCGAGCCGCCCGCGCGCCGTTGCGGCCACGCGATTGCTTCCAGCAGCGGTTCCAACATCTCTTCCACCCCGGCCGCGGCTGCGAGCATGAGTACGGAGACGTTGTTGCGGTCGCGCACGCCGGCATCGGCGCCCGCGGCCAGGAGTTGATTCGCCGTCATCACGTCCTGGTTGGCGATGGCCGCGGTGAGCGCCGTCCAGCCGTTGGAATCGACGGCATTGATTTCAGCGCCGCGCGCAAGGAGCAGGTCCACTAAATCTTGCCGCCCGAGATAGGCAGCCGTCATCAACGCTGTGCCACCGGCCGCATCCGCGAGACTCGGGTCAGCCTTGGCATCGAGCAGCGCCGTTACCAGCTCGAGGGACGCCGACTCGCAGGCCACAATCAGCGCAGTGGCATCGTCTTCATCGCGCGCCAGATTGGGGTTCGCGCCCTGCTCCAGCAGCGCGTTGACCCTGGCCAGGTCTTCCAGATACACCGCGCTGAGGAGTTGTGACGACAACCGTCGCGCATGAGCTTCCACCGCTTTGGACGCAGGCTTTGAAGCCTTGGGAGGGGGCGTGGTCTGTGCCTCGAGGAGGGAAACAGGAAAGAAAAGCAGCGCCAGCGCGGCGGGCAAAATGCGGCGATCGCCAAACAGGACGAACACGGTTCCTGTCGCTATCTTAGCCCCGCCCTGCCAGAAACGAGAAACCCGAAACCAGCCTTAGGCTACGGCGCTTCAATCAGTTCCAGCTTCCCATCGCGCGTGCGATGCAGCACCTTCACCTGGCCCTCCGGATCGCGGAACACGAACACGTCGCGATCGCGGAACTCGGCTTCCTTGATGGCTTCTTCGAGCGTCATCGGCCGGTGCGCCACGGCATCCTGCACGCGGACCACGTGCGCTTCCGTGGTCCGGACCACACCCGGGAAGGAGTGCACCACCACGGGAACGGCGGTGGACGCGCTCTCTCCTACAGCCGCCTGGTGCTGCACTTCGGAGGCGCGCACACGCCCGTTCCACTTCTTGCGGGCGATGCGCTTGCGGGCGCGGAAGCGCCTCTTATATTCGACCGCCTGGCGGTCGATGCGATCCAGGGCCTCGCCCACCGCGGCACTCATTTCCGCCGCCTCGGCGGCCCCGACGATGGAATGATTCCTTACGTTCACGGTGATTTCCGCAATGTGCCGCCGCTTCTCCGCGGCCAGGATCACATGCGTGTCGAGGATGGTTCCCAGGATCTTCTGGAGCTTGGCGAGACCGTGTTCTATCTGTTTCCGTACGGCGGGAGTGATCTCAAACTGTCTGCCGGTATATTCCACGTTCATGGACTCGCTCCTGTAAGGACCAAGCCGCCAGCCACGAGCGGCGCCGGCCCCGGATGATACCGCAACAGCCTACTTTTTCACTCTGCGCTGGTGGGTGCTCGGGATGCGCATGTCTTCCCGGTACTTCGCTACCGTCCGGCGAGTGACCTGGATGCCCTGCGACTGGAGGATGCGGGTGATCTGCTCGTCGGTATACGGCCGGGCGGGATCTTCGCCTTCGATGAGCTTCTTGACGCGCTGCTTCAGGACCAGCAGCGAGGTGCTGCTGCCTTCCGGGCCCTGCACGCCTTCGCTGAAGAAGTAGCGCAATTCCAGGACGCCTTGCGCGGTGTGCACGTACTTGTTGGCTACGGCGCGGCTCACGGTGGACGGGTGAACGCCGATCTCCTCCGCCACTTCCTTGATCATCATCGGCTTCAGGTGGCTCATGCCGTGGTCCAGGAAGTCGCGCTGCCGTTCCAAGATGCAATTGCAGACCCGCAGAATGGTCTGCCGCCGCTGCTCGATGTTCTTGATGAGCTGGATGGCCGACTTGTAGCGCTCCTTCACGTAGTTGCGCACATCCTTGTCACCGCCGTCGCGGCTGAGCAGCCGCCGGTAGGTGTTGTTCAGGCGGAGCTGAGGGACGTCTTCGTCGTTCATCACGATCAGATATTGATCGCCCTGCTTCACGAAGGCCACTTCGGGCTCGATGAGTTGGGCAGCGTTCGCGGAGTAGCGCCGTCCGGGACGCGGATCCAGCGAGCGTACATACTCCATGGCCTTGAGCACCGCTTCCTGAGGACGCCCGATGGCCCGCGCGATCTCGCGATACTGTTTGCCTTCCACCGCCTTCAAATGGTCGCTCACAATGGCAATCGCGTCCGCCAGGCTTTGGGAGACTTCGGCATCGCCGTTGACCGCCTGTCCCAGTGCCTGCCTCTGGTACTCGAGCTGCGCCAGCAGGCATTCCCGCAAGTCGCGCGCCCCCACGCCCGCCGGATCCAGTTGCCGCACCACCACCAGGGCTTCGGCCAGGTCCTCCGCGTTAAAACGAGGCGGCGCGGCCGGCATCTTCAGCACTCGGGCCGGCTCTGGGCTGGGCGGAACGTCGGGCGCTGCCGCCGCAGCTTCCGGTTGCGTGGAAGCAGGCGACTCACCCGCAACGCCGGCCGCATCCTCTTGTGTGGGAGCGTGCGACTCGCCCGTGCTCTGCGCCACCACTTCTTCCGCGGGCTCCGCAACCGGCCTGGCTTCCGGCTCCAGGTTCAGCAATTCGCCGTTGGCCACGGCCAGCAGCTCTTCGTCGCTGGCCGTGAGGTAGCCGTCTTCATTCAGGTTGCCCACAATCAGTTCCGCTGCGTCACGCACGGCCTCGCTCAAGTGCAAGGCGCCAAGTTGCCACATCAGGTGGTCGGTGAGTGTGGTGGGGTTGGAGAGGAAATTCTCAAACGACGGCCGGTCGGTGACCTCTTCCGTGCTGGGACTGCGGTAGCCCGGGTCGAGGTAGTCGCGGAAGTAGGAGCCGAAATCGATCTCTTCGAAGGGATCGCTGCTCTCGCCGGATTTCGCGGTCTCTTTTTCCTCCACCGTCTGTGGCCGATCGCGGTCTTCCTCTTTGCGGGATACTTCGTCCAGCGTAGGTACCGGCGATTCCAGCTCTTCGAGCACTGGGTTGGCCACCATCTCGGCCGTGATCATGTCGCGCAGTTCCAGCTTGTTCAGAGCCAGGACGCTCACCATCTGCACCAGGCTGGGCGTCAGGATCTGCTTCTGCGAGACTCTCAGGCTCAGTTTGTGCTGAAGGGTAACCATGTTTCCTTAAACCAGTGAAAAACTCTCTCCCAGGTACACTCGCTTGACTTCGGGATCGTTGCCCAGTTGTTCGGGGGTGCCCGAGCGGAAGATCCTTCCCTCATTGATAATGTAGGCGCGGTCGGTTACGCTCAGCGTCTCGCGCACGTTGTGGTCAGTGATCAGGATTCCGATGCCGCTCGCCCGCAGGTCGGAAATGATCTTCTGCAGGTCGAGCACGGCGATGGGGTCAATCCCAGAAAAGGGCTCATCCAGCAGGATGAAGGAGGGCGAGATGCAAAGGCTGCGGGCGATCTCCACCCGCCGCCGCTCTCCGCCTGACAGCGCATAGCCCCGGTTCTTCCTTACCGTCGCCAGCCCTAGCCGTTCAATCAAGGTTTCCAGCTTCTCCCGACGCTCATGCCAGGAAATGGGCTGCGCCTCCAGCACTGCCAGGATGTTCTCCTCCACCGTCAACTTGCGAAACACCGAGGGCTCCTGAGGCAGATAGCTCACCCCGAACTGGCGAGCCCGAAGGTACATCGGGATGCTGGTTATGTCTTTTCCATTGAATAAGATACGACCGGAATCCGGGGCCGCCAGGCCCACAATCATGTAGAAAGTCGTAGTCTTGCCGGCCCCGTTCGGACCCAGCAATCCCACCACCTCACCTTTGTGGATCTGGAGACTGACTCCGCTGACCACTCTGCGACCACGGTAGGACTTTCCGATTTCGTCGGTCGCCAGTACCTGCATTACTTTTTTACCCGGGTCTGGGTAATTGTGGGCGAAGAACTGCTGCTACCGACCAGAACCCTATCATCGTGCATAAAAAAAGTCAACGAATCCCCGGTGGTATTGCCTAGTTCGGCATCAAAAATGCTGGGCGGATTGGCCCCTCCTCCCGTTAAAACGAACTTCCCTTGAGCCGCCGAATACACCAGTTTCTCGCCAGTGGCCTTCCGGCGCGCCTCTTGAATCACCACTCCTCCCTCGGCAATGACGCTCTCCATGCGGCTGGGCTGATTGGAGTCGGCGGATGGGCCCTCGCGAGCCGCCAGCAGTACATCCACCTGCTCCGCATTGATGGTCAGATCGGCGCCTCGGACGCTCACTCCACCCTCGAACCGGGCCTTGCGCAGTGTGTCTCCGTAGCGCAGGCGGGCTGCCGTCACGGTGACAGGCGTGGTCTTGCGGTCCTTGTCTGAATGCAGGAAAACCGTGGACACCCGTGTGGCGCGGCCGTCCTCGGCCGCGTTGCTCGACCCAGTTGCCAGCAGCGTCCTGCGCTCGCGATCGAACTCGATCATCGGAGCCTCTACCAGGTTGGCGCCCTGCCACAGCCGGGCCTCTCCGCGATAGCGTGCGACGCTGGTCGCTGTCCGAGCGGTCATGGTGGTGGCGGTTACGTGGATAGGATCTCCGCTGCTCAACAAGCCATCGCCGCCCCGCGCAGCAGCCGGCAAGTATGTCGTCTTCACATCTCCTTCGCCCGAGGCCTCGCCCGACCGCCGGTTCA
>JBOGLL010000254.1:0-11708 GCA_050746065.1 Terriglobales bacterium
TCCTTTGGCTGGTGGTGCTGGCAGCGCGAAGGTTCCAACTGGATCGAGAGAAAGCGGAGCAAACGGGCGATGCGGGTGGAAATGCGCGGCCGAGTCGGCCGCTTCCACACGATTCCGATCTGCCGCCGGTGACGCTGCTCAAGCCCGTTCACGGCATGGAGCCGCGGTTGGAAGAGAGCCTGGAGAGTTTCTTCCAGGCGGACTATCCCCAGTTCGAGATCATCTTCGGAGCGCGACAGCCGGAGGATGCCGCCATGCAGGTAGTCGAGAAGCTGCGGCAGCGGTATCCAGAAGTCAAGGTCAAGGTGGTGCACTCGGGCGAGCCGCCCTGCCCCAACGCCAAGGTCTACTCCCTGGAGAAGATGGTGGCGGCGGCCGCGCACGACTACTTCATCATCAGCGACAGCGACGTGCGCGTCGAGCCGGGCTACATCCGCGAAGTGGTGCGTCCGTTGCGCGATCCGCAGAACGGCATGGTGACCTGCGTGTATCGCGGGGTGGCGACGGGCGGTGTGTGGGCGCGGCTGGAGGCGCTGGGTATGTCGGTGGAGTTCGCCTCGGGCGTGGTCACGGCCGACATGCTGGAGGGCATGCATTTTGCTCTCGGCCCCACCATGGCCATCCGTCGCGACGTGCTGGAGCGCGTTGGCGGTGTGGCCGTCCTCGCCGACTACTGCGCTGACGACTATGTTCTCGGCAGCCTGACCCACCAGGCCGGCTACAAGGTCGTGCTTTCGCATCATGTAATTGACCACATCGTGCTCGGCCGGTCCGCGAGCGAGTCGCTGAGTCATCAGGTGCGCTGGATGAAGAGCACTCGCTACTCGCGCCCCAAAGGACACGTAGGCACCGGTCTGACCTTCGCCACGCCCTACGGGTTGTTTGGCCTTGCTGCCGGAATGCTGCTGGGCAATCCAGCCCTGGGCTTCGGCCTGCTGACGTGGGCGCTGGTGAATCGCTGGGCCCTGGCGCTGGGCGTAGGCGTGGGTGTTGTGCGGGATAGGACGCTTCTACGCTGGTTCTGGCTGTATCCGGTACGCGATTTGATGGGCTTCCTGGTATGGTGCGCGAGCTTTGCCGGCAGCGAGATCCTGTGGCGCGGGGAGCGGTACCGGCTGTTGCCGGGCGGGAAGATGGTCAGAGGATAGGAGGGAGGACGGAGGAGGGAGGAGGGAGGAAGTAGGAAATCAGCTTACTGCGGCCTCGCGGATGCTAGTGAATAGCGCGTGATAAACTGGCGCTTCTTGTTGCTGCGTCGCGACGCAGGAGGAGCAGTTCCCTTTGTGCGGCATTGTCGGCTTCACCCACCAAGACCGCACCCCCAGCGATGACCTGGGCAAGGATTTGACCCAGCGGGCCACGCGCTCGCTGGTGCATCGCGGGCCCGATCAGCAGGGCGTCTGGGAATCCGCGCATATTTCGCTGGGCGTGGTGCGCCTGAAGATCGTGGACCTGGAGCACGGCGACCAGCCCATGCGGGACGAAGCCTCGGGCACGGTCATCGTCTTTAACGGCGAGATCTACAACCACGCCGAAGTGCGCCGCGAGCTCGAGGGGCTGGGCCACTCGTTCCGCTCGCGCTGCGACACGGAAGTCGCGCTGCGCGCCTTTCTCGAGTGGGACACGGAGAGTTTCCATCGCCTGCGCGGCATGTTTGCGTACGCGGTGTGGAATGAGCCCGCCCGCCGGCTGGTGCTGGTGCGCGATCGCCTCGGCATCAAGCCCCTCTACGTCTATCACCACGGGCGCGACCTGTTTTTCGCTTCGGAACTGAAGGGGCTCTTCGTCCATCCCGACGTCGAGCGCACCATCGACCTCGAAGGCCTGAGCTACTTCCTCTCGCTCAATTACGTCCCCGGCCCGCACACGCTGGTCTCTGGCATCAGGAAGTTGCCGCCGGGTCACTGGATGGAGTGGCAGGGAGGACGGACCACGACCGCTCCCTACTGGCGCCTGCCGATGGGAATGCCCGTGAACCGCACCCTGGACTCCGCCAAAGAAGAACTGGACGAGTTGCTGAAGAATTCGGTGCGCGAGCACCTGATGTCGGATGTGCCCCTGGGCGTGTGGGCGAGCGGAGGCCTGGATTCGTCGGCCATCCTGCACTATGCGGCGCAGGCCAGCGGATCGCAGCTCAAGACTTTTTCCGTTTCGTTCCTGAGACGGAGCTTTGACGAGAGCGAATACTTCCGCGAGGTCGCCCGAACCTACGGCACAGACCATCATGAGTTCGATCTGAACACGGAGTCCGACCTGCGCGGCGCGATTGACGAACTTTCCTACTATTCCGACGAGCCCAGCGCGGACGCAGGTGCGCTGCCCGTGTGGTTCCTGTCGCGCATGAGCCGGCAGCACGTCACCGTGGCCCTGAGCGGTGAAGGCGCGGACGAACTGTTCGGCGGCTACTACACCTACATTGCTGACGACTACGCGCGCAGGCTGCGCGGCATCGCGCCGGCTGCGGCACTGCGCCTGGCGCAGGCATTGTTGCAATACTGGCCGGCTTCCGACGAGAAGATCAGCCTGGGATACAAGCTGAAGCGTTTTGTAGACGGTTCGCTGCTTTCCCCGGATGAAGCCCACGTCTACTGGAACGGCACATTTTCCGAAGCGCAGAAGCGCGAATTCTTCGCAGCTCCGGAGGGCGCGCGCGTCCCTGCTCTGTTTGAGGGATTGCCGCCGGCAGCGGACGACCCTGTCCTGCGCTACCTTGCCTTCGACCAGCTCAACTACCTGCCGGACGACATCCTGTACAAATGCGATCGCGTGAGCATGGCGCACTCGCTGGAAGTGCGTCCGCCGTTTCTTGATCACCGCATTGTGGAGTTTGCGGCGTCCCTGCCAGGAAACTTGAAGGTGCGCGACGGAAAGCTGAAAATCGTTCTCCGCGAGCTGATGCTAGGGAAGCTTCCGCCCGCGGTGTTGCGGCGCCGGAAGGAAGGCTTCGACATTCCGGTGCACCAGTGGATGCGGGGCGTTCTGCGGCCGCTGCTGCTGGACACGCTCACCCCGGCAGCGGCTGCGGCCAGCGGCCTCTTCCGCTGGGCCGTGGTGGAGAAGCTGATGCGCGATCATCTGGAGCGCCGCATCGACATCGGCTATCACCTGTGGGGGCTGTTGACCTTGTTCTTATGGATGAGACGATGGAAAATCCAGGGACTTCCGGCTCGTCAAGCGAGCCACGAACCCTGCTCCAGCGCTATTCCCGCGATCTGATCGTCCTGGCTTTCGCCAGCGCCGTCTTTCTGGGCTCCCTGGTGAGCCCCCCTTCGCTCATGGATGACGTAGACGCCGTGCAGGCGCAGATCGCTCACAACATGCTGGAGTCCGGCGATTGGGTTACGGCGCGCCTGAACGGCGTTGCGTATCTCGAAAAGGCGCCGCTTCCCTACTGGATGATGGCGGTGTCGTTCGAGCTGCTGGGCGTGAGCGACTGGGCTGCGCGCTTGCCGCTGGCGTTGGGTGTTTTAGCTCTGTGCCTGGTTACTCGGCGCTTCGGACGTTGGGCCTTTGGCGAAGCTGCCGGACTTTACGCCGGAATCGCGCTGGCCACCTGTGTGGGCCTGTTTCTCTTCACTCGAATCCTGATTCCCGACGCTCTGCTCACACTCTCCATCACGCTAGGCCTCTGGGCCTTTCTGCGCGCTCTGGAAGACGACGAACCTCATCCGCTGCGCTGGGCGTTGGTGCTGGGCGCAAGCCTCGCATCTGGTTTGCTGCTCAAGGGCTTGATCGGCGTCGTGTTTCCGCTGGGTGCTGCCTTCTTCTACCTGCTCCTGACCCGCCAATTCTTCCAGCGGCGAACATGGCAGCGGCTGCATCCCGGCGCCGTGTTACTGACGATTCTGCTGATCGCGGCCCCCTGGCATGTGCTGGCGACGTTGCGCAATCCTCCTTATTTCGACCTTACGCCGCGAAGCCTATCCGGCGAGTACCATGGGTTCTTCTGGTTCTATTTCCTAAACGAACACCTGTTTCGTTTCCTGGGCATGCGTCATCCGCGGGACTACAACACCGTGCCCCGCCTGTGGTTCTGGCTGTTGCAATTGGCTTGGCTGTTTCCCTGGAGCATCTTCCTGCCGGCCATCGCACGTCTAAAGTATCGGGCGGACGATCGCGCCGGACGCGCTCGCCTGCTGGCTCTCTGCATGCTCGGGGTGGTGATGGTGTTCTTCACGTTTTCTACGACGCAGGAGTACTACTCCATGCCCATCTATCCCTGGCTGGCGCTGCTGATCGGTTCGGCGCTGGTCAGCGCGAAGAGCGGGGACCGCTGGGTGCGCATCGCGCCTCGCGTGGTGGGGGCGTTCTCCGGGCTCGCTGCGGTTGCCGCTGCGGTGCTCCTTTTCCGGGTGTGGGGAGCATCGACGCCCGGGGACATCGCGTCAGCTCTGACGCAGAATCCGGAGCTCTACACACTCTCCCTGGGCCACATGAGCGACCTTACGCTCACGTCCTTCGCGTATTTGCGAATGCCGCTGGCCATGGCGGGAGTCGCGTTCCTGCTGGGCGCAATTACGCTATGGCGCCTCGACGGACACCGGGCCTATCTCGCCATGGCCCTGATGATGGTGGTGTTCCTGCAAGCGGCAAATCGAGCGCTGGTGGTGTTCGATCCTTATCTCTCGTCGCGGCCGCTGGCCAAGGCGCTCGCCCAGGCGCCTGAGGGGAAGCTGATCCTGGATGGCCAGTACTACACCTTTTCTTCCGTGTTTTTCTATGCCAACCGCCGGGCACTGCTCTTGAACGGACGCGTGAATAACCTGGAGTACGGATCCTATGCGCCGGGCGCGCCGCAGGTCTTCATCGGGGACGCGGAGTTCCAGAGGTTGTGGTCAGGAAGCGAACGCCACTATCTGCTGGCCGAAGCGCCGCGCGCGCCCCGTCTGCGGGAACTGGCCGGTGCTGACGCCCTGCACGTGGTAAAAGAAAGTGGAGGCAAGTTCCTGTTCACCAACCTTCCGGTGGTTGCGCCGGGTGGAGAAAGGAGCGCGATTGATCGGCAGTGAAGTGTGGAGAGTGGCGCTCGACGGCCTGCGCGCCAACAAGCTGAAGGCGTTCCTCACCATGCTGGGAGTGGGGATCGGCAGCGCCTGTCTCGTTCTGGTGGTCACGGTCGCCCTCACGGGAAGGCGCTACATCCTGGCGCAGATCGAGGGCGTGGGGTCGAATCTGGCCTACGCGCAACTGGTGCGCAGCACGGAGCGCGGCGTGGTCTCGCTGAGCGACGAACTCAGCCTGGACGACATGAATGCGGTGCGCCAGGGGATCCCCCAGGTGGTGGAAGTCGCCGCCACCCGCGACCTGCCCATGACCGTCGTGGTCGGCGGTGTCGAGCGTCCGGTGAGTCTGGTGGGAGTGACCCTGGGCTTCCAGAAGATCCGCAACCTGGAGATCTTGCAAGGGCGCTACTTCGACGACGAAGACATGAGGGCGCGCAGCAAGGCCTGCCTGCTCACGCAGGAGCTCGCGTCAGTGATTTTTCCCGACGGCAATGCGCTGGGCAGGAACGTTCGCATCGGCGAACTGTCGTTTACCGTTATCGGAGTTTTTCGCGAGCGCATTTCTACGTTCGGCCAGTCGGAACTGCAGCGCGACTCGGCCATCGTTCCCTTTTCGCTGATGAAGTACTACACCGGAACGGAATATGCGGAGGTGATCTACGCGCAGGCGGCCAACCCCGATGCGGTGCCCGTGGTGACGCAGCAGATGGAGACCATCCTGAAGAGCCGGCACCGCCCGGGCGTCGTCTACCTGGTGCAGAACCTCACGTCCATCCTCGACGCGGCGCAGAAAATCTCACTGGCACTTTCCGTTGTCTTGCTGCTGGTGGCGATGATCGCGCTGCTCATCAGCGGCATCGGCATCATGAACATCATGCTGGTCACGGTGACGGAGCGCACACGCGAGATCGGCGTGCGCAAGGCCATCGGCGCGCGCCAGGCCGACATCCTCTCCCAGTTTCTGCTGGAGGCGGGGATCATCAGCGGCACCGGCGCCGTGGTTGGCATTCTGGCTGCCTCCAGCCTGCCGCTGATCGTTCAACCCTTCCTGCCGGGAAACCTGGCGGTGCCGATTTCGTGGGTGTCGATTGCAGTGGCTTTCCTGGTGTCCTGCTCCACCGGGCTGATTTTCGGGTACCTGCCGGCACGCAAGGCGGCGAGCGTGGCGCCGATCGAGTCCTTGCGATACGAGTAAGCTGGGCTGCGGCCGAAAGCGGCGGGGCTACATCTGCTCGGCGGGCAGGCCTTCTTCGTCAATTCCCAGCTTCTTGCGTCCTTCCGGGCTGATGCGGCTGGGTGTCCAGGGCGGGTCCCACACAACGTTGATCTTGGCGGTGTTCACGCCCGGCGTAGCCAGAATGGTCTGGCGAACGTCGCGGCTGATCTCGGCGTGCGAAGGGCAGCCCTGTGCGGTCAGGGTCATGTCCACTTCCACGTCACCTTCGCTGACTTCCACGCGATAGATCAGGCCCAGGTCCACGATGTTGAGCGGGATTTCCGGGTCGTAGCAGAGCCGGAGCTTTTCCATGATGTCGTCTTGGGTCGGCATGTACATTGATTCTACAGGATGAAGCGAGTGGCCATCGTCGGCGGCGGGATCGCGGGACTAAGCGCGGCGTTCTACCTGGAGCAGTATCGCCGGTTCGGCGCTGAACTCGGATACGTGCTCTACGAAGCGTCACCCAGACTGGGAGGCGTGATCCGCACCGAGCGCACTGCCGACGGTTTCCTAGTCGAGGCCGGGCCGGACTCCTTCCTCAGCGAAAAGCCGTGGGTACGCGAGCTTTGCAGCGATCTGGGCATTGAGGACAGGCTCATCGGATCGAACGACGCCGCGCGGCAAACTTGGGTGTGGCTTCGCGGGCGCCTGCATCCACTGCCCGACGGCCTGCAGTTTCTCGTGCCCACGCGCTTGCGGCCCATCCTGACCACTGGCCTGTTTTCCTGGAGGACGAAGCTGCGTATCGCGGCTGAGTACTTTCAGGCGCCGCGGGCAGCGGCGAGTGATGAGTCCGCGGCTGCGTTCGTCGAACGTCATTTCGGGCACGAACTGGTAGAGCGACTGGCCGACCCACTGCTCGCCGGAGTGTACGGAGGCACGGCGGCAAGGCTGAGCGCCCGCGCCGTCCTTTCTCGGATGGTGGCCCTGGAGGAGCAGCACGGAAGCCTGGCGCGCGGCCTGCTGCAGGAACACAAGCAGTCGCCGGAGCGCAAGGCACAGGGGCCGATCTTCACCACGCTCAGGTCCGGCATGCAGGAACTGGTGGACGCGGTGGGGGCTCGCCTGACACCCGCGGCTGTGCGGAAGGGAGCTGCGGTGCGGCGAGTGTCGCGCGGCGCTTTTGGGTGGAGCGTGCACAGCTCCCTGGGCGAGGATCGGTTTGATTCCATCGTCCTTGCTGTGCCTGCTCACACGGCGGCGGAGATGCTCTCGGAGACGAGCGCGAAGCTCTCTGCCAGCTTGGAGCAGATACCCTACAGCTCCTCGGTCACTGTGGCCCTGGCCTACGACGCCGCACAGGTGGCTGCCGGCGGACGGACGCTGCCAGCCGGGTTCGGCGTCTTGGTTCCGCGCACCGAAGGCAAACGTCTGCTGGCCTGCACTCTGGTCCACAACAAGTTTGCCGGCCGAGTCCCCGAGGGCGGCCTGCTGTTGCGGGCGTTTCTGGGCGGCTCGACCGATGAGGCGGCCGTGGAACTGAGCGATGAGGGAGTGCTGCGCGTCGTCCGGCAGGAGCTAAGGGAGATTCTGGACCTCGAAGCCGAGCCGCTATTTGCCTTGATCTCTCGCTGGCCGAGGTCGATGGCGCAGTACGAAATCGGCCACCTGGAGCGCGTGGCGGAAATTGAGCGCCTGCGCCAGACGCTGCCCGGACTGCATCTGATCGGCAACGCGTATGGCGGAATCGGAGTACCGGACTGCGTTCGGGCAGGAAAGGAGGCGGCGACAGCGGTGCTGGATTAGGGGCCGGAGCAACTCGGCAAGCGGTTCCGGGTTAGAGTATGAGATGGAGCATGCGATGCGCAGGACGATGATGGCCGGGTTCTTGGCTGGAGCGCTTCTAGTGGGCGGCGTTTGGCCGTTGGCCCAGAACCACGACCACAAGAAGGCCGGCGAGCAGGGCGGAAGCGAAGCCGTCTTCAACCAAACCACAGCGGCCATGGCGTCGCGCCAGGTGGACATGGGGCCGCACATGAAGATGACGCGGGTGCGGCGTATCCGGCCGGGCGACGCGGAGCGCGCTGATGAAGTAGCGCAGGCAGCGCGCACGGCGCTGGAAAAATACCGAGACTACAAGGCTGCCGAGGCCGACGGATACCAGATCTTCCTGCCGCAGTTTCCGCAGAAGATGTACCACTTCACCAACTACCGCTATGCCTTCGAAGCGGCTTTTGTGTTCAATCCCTCAAAACCCACTTCCCTGCTGTACGAGAAGTCCGGCGACGGCTACAAGCTGGTAGGAGCCATGTATACCGCGCCCAAGGACATGAGCGAGCCCGAACTCGACGAGCGCATCCCGTTGAGCGTGGCACAGTGGCACGCGCACGTGAACTTGTGCCTGCCGCCACGTGGGCGCCGCAGCGAAGCGCGAGGCAAGAATCCGCGCTTCGGACTGAACGGCTCCATCGCCGCTCGCGAAGCCTGCGAGAAGGAAGGCGGGTTCTTTGTGCCGCAGATCTTCGGCTGGATGGTGCACCTGTATCCGTTCGAGACTACACGGGAGAAGGTGTGGTCGCTCGACCCGCAGAAACCACAGGCGCATTCCCACTCGCACTGATTTCTCGCCTCCTTTCAACGCAGAGAGCGCAGAGGACGCAGGGGATTCCTAGATGTCTAGCCCGGAATCCGCCGGCGGTAGTGGGTTATTTCTTCTCCGCCTCGGCAATGGCGTAACGAAGCTGGTTTACAGCCCACCTGATCTGGCCCGGTGTAATGATGGCCGGTGGCGCGAGCAGCAGGTGGTCGCCGGCAATGCCGTCCACGCAGCCCTGCATGGGATACACCATCAGGCCGCGGGCGGCGGCCGCCTTGGCCACTCGTCCCGCGAAGTTGCGCGCAACCGGGAACGGCCGCTTGCTGCGCTTGTCCCTGACGAACTCCACGCCCCACAGCAGGCCCAGGCCGCGGACGTCGCCCACGCTTCGGCATTCGAGCAGGGTCTCGAGCGCTCGTTCGAGGTGCGCCGCGGCCGATGAGCGGCGGTCTCCATCCGCGGCTTCGATCAGGCGCTGCGAACGGATACGGCGCAACACGGCGCGTCCCGCGGCCAGCGCCACGGGATGTGCGTTGTAGGTATAGCCATGGACAAAGGCGCCTGAACCGCGGGCAATCGCATCGGCCACCTTCCGGGTAACGATTACGGCGCCCAGCGGTGCGTAGCCGCTGGCGATTCCCTTGCCGCAGACAAGGATGTCCGGACGGACGCGCCAGTGATCTACAGCGAAATTGCGGCCGGTGCGACCGAAACCGGCCATGACTTCGTCGGCAATGAGCAGCAGACCTTCGCGTGAACAGATTTCGGAGATGCGCCGCAGATATCCGGCCGGCGGCACGGCTGCCCCGAGCGTGGCCCCGCTCAAAGGCTCGCAGATGAACGCCGCCGCGCTGCCCCGCGACATTTCCACCGCGTGCTCCAATTCTTCCGTGTACTGGCGCGCGCAACTGTGGCATTTGTATTTGCAGCGATAGCAATGCGGCAGGCTGATGTGCTCGTAGCTGCGCATCTGGCGGACCATGGGCAGGTAAAGATTGCGGCGCCGGCGGTTGCCGGAAACCGCCAGCGCGCCCAGAGTGGCCCCGTGGTAGGCCTGCCGGCGGCTGAGGATGCGGTAGCGGCGCCCCTCGCCGATCTCCACCTGATACTGGCGCGCCAGCTTGAGCGCCGTTTCCACGGCTTCGGAGCCACCGCAGCAGAAATAGACCCGGCCTCCGCGAAAGTGCGGCCCGGCAAACTCCAGGACTTCACGAGCGAATTCCTCCGCCAGCGGAGTGACGAACTGGCTGGAATGCACGAATTCTAGCTCCGCCGCCTGGCGGGCCATGGCGCTCGCCACTTCGCGCACACCGTGGCCGATGAAGTTCACCGCGGCGCTGCCGGAAAAATCCAGATAGCGTTGTCCCGCGCCGTCCCACAGGTAGACGCCCTTGCCGCGCACCGCCGCCGGATAATCGCGCACAAACGAACGGCGGAGCTGGGCAGAACGACGCGAGGAAGGCACGAGGCCGGAGCGGGGCACGGACAGAAATTATGGGGGCGCGACTCCGCACTGTAAAGCGGGTTGACAGAAGCAGGCGCGGGCGTGAGACTTCTAGGCTCCCTTCTGGAGCCGCACACTTGGAGACAAACATCACATGATGCGCAAGCCTGCAGCCTTTTTCCTGCTCTTCGGTTTTACATTCCTCTTACTTACTGCGGCCGCCCAGAACCCTCCGGCCTCCAGCCCGGAAACCAGGACCACGTACATCAAGGCCGGGCGGCTGTTCGACGGCACCAGCGACAAGATCCGCGACAACGTGGTTATCGTGGTCGAGGGCGAGCGCATCAAGAGCATCGGACTGGCGGCCGAGGTCAGGATCCCGGCAGGGGCCACGGTGGTGGACCTTTCACGGGCCACGGTGCTGCCCGGACTGATCGACTGCCACACCCACTTGAGCGGACGCGCCGACCGCTACGATCCCATCTACAATTTCAAGGACACGCCTTTCCACAGCGCCTTTGCCGCGGTGGTAAGTGCGCGCAAGACCCTGGAGGCAGGCTTCACCACGGTCCGCGATGTGGGTTCCTGGCCGTTTCTGGCGGTCGACCTGCGCAACTCCATCAACGAGGGCTTTCTGGTGGGCCCGCGGGTGGTGGCGGCGGGACCCGGACTCTCGATCACCAGCGGACACGGCGACCTGAACCTCTACGCGCCGCAAACCCGCGTGATGATGTTCCCCGAGGAGCGCGATTTTTCCATCGCCGACGGCCCGGACCAGGTGCGCCAGACGGTGCGTGCGCAACTGAAGTACGGCGTGGATGTGCTCAAGGTCTCCGCCTCCGGCGGCGTGCTCTCGCACGGTGATTCGCCGGGAGCTCCGCAGTACACGGTAAATGAGTTACGGGCCCTGGTGGAGGAAGCCCATGCGGCCGGGCGGAAGGTTGCGGCCCACGCGCACGGCGCGCAGGGCATCAAGAATGCGATCACCGCGGGAGTGGATTCCATCGAGCACGCCAGTTTGGTGGACGACGACGGTATCCGTATGGCCAAAGAGCACGGCGTGTATTTTGTGATGGACATCTACAACGACGATTACATCCTGGGCAAAGCGCGCGAGTACAAAATCCCGGAGGAGTTTATCGAGAAGGAAAAACTGGTCGGCCGGCTGCAGCGGGAGAACTTCCGCAAGGCCTGGCAGGCGGGCGTGAAGATGGCCTTTGGAACCGATTCCGGCGTTTATCCCCACGGCGACAACGCCAAACAGTTCGCCTACATGGTGCAGTACGGCATGACGCCCGCGCAGGCCATCCGCGCGGCGACTGCCAGCGCCGCCGACCTGCTGGGGCGCGCGGCGGACGTAGGCACACTCGAAGCCGGCAAGTATGCCGACCTGGTGGCGGTGAGCGCCGATCCCCTGGCGCACGTGCACGCGCTGGAGAACGTGGGCTTCGTGATGAAGGGTGGCAAAGTCTACAAGGACGGGCTCACCGCGAAGTAGGTTAGAAT
>JBOGLL010000255.1:0-6040 GCA_050746065.1 Terriglobales bacterium
CGCACCGCGTCAACGTCCGGGCAACGCACCAGCCGGGTGGCGATGTTGCCGCGGTCGGCGGTATCGAGCGCGCTCACTGACTCCTCGCGCTCGTTCACCTCGAACAGCTCGAAGCGCGCAGCGCTGCGGTCGAGGTGCGCCATGCGCTCGCGCACGACGGCTGAGCATCCGGCAGGCAGGAAAAGTTTCAGGCCTTCCACCACCCCGCGCCCGGCGAACTGCTGGCGGCAGTGATCGAGCCACAGCAGCCCGATGGTCAGGGCGCCGTCGATCGTACCCTGGGTCTCCTGCGCATTCGCGCCCAGAACCGCCGAAGCCGTGCGCCCGCGCCGTAAGAGCCCGCGTGTGTAGGCCGGCCCGAACGAGCGCTCCAGGTCCATAGCCGAGCTGAGCCGGTCCACCTTGAAGTCGGGGAAATTGCGCTCCAGCAGGCGGCGCAGGCGATTCTGATACGCGGAACGCGCCGCCTTTCTCTGCGAGGGTGCGCGCCGGTCGCGCTCGCGGCAGATTTCCAGCTCCGACGGCTTAGCCTGCCCGAAGCGCTGCACGGTAAGGTGCAGAACCTCGCGCTTCGTCTCTGCTTCCAGCACGCGGCGCACGGTATTACGTTCCGCCGACCACAGGTGCAGCAGGCATTTGCCGCGCTCAGCGGAGACCGAGTATCGCGCGCTCGCGAAATCAAAGATCTCCCCGCCGTCTTCGAGCACGACGGCATCGCGCGCATCCGCGAGAAAATCCTGCAGGAGACGGGCAAGGGACTCGGGTGTCATCGAAGCGCGCGGATTATATGACGAGGAAACGCCGGCCGCGCAAGCGCTGGTCCGCTTGTTTGTCCCGCCGCGCAGCGGATGCGATAATCAAGATTGGAACTCATGAATAATCAGAAGTTCTTCTTCGACCGTTACGGCCTCACCGAGCGCGATTTGGAACGCTACCTGGCTGCCGCACTCTCCGCCGGCGGTGATTACGCCGACCTGTATTTCGAGTACACCTTTTGCACCTCCATCAGCCTGGATGAATCGCTGGTGAAGTCGGCATCGCAGGGGATTTCGGCGGGATGCGGCGTGCGCGTCGTCTCCGGCGAGCGCACCGGCTACGCCTACACCGACGACCTCGCGCCCGAGCGTATTCTGCACGCCGCGCGCACCGCGGCGCTGATCGCCAGCGGCCCTGCGAAGACGCTCACCGCCGGCTTCCGTCAGGCGGCCGCGCGGGGTCTATATCCGCTCGCAGCCGTTGCTGAGAACGGGATCGCCTCCCGCCTCGATCTGGTACAGCGTGCTGATCGCGCGGCGCGTGCCTTCGATCCCCGCATCACCCAGGTGCGCGCCGGACTGAGCGATGAAGTGCGGCATATCCTCGTCGTCGCCTCCGACGGCACCTACGCCGCCGACCAGCAGCCGCTGGCGCGCTTCAGCGTCTTCTGCATCGCGAAGTCAGGCGAGAATTCTGCCCGCGGCACTTCCGGCGGCGGCGGCCGCGTGGCCCTCGACTTTTTCTTCTCGGAGAAAACGCCTGAGCACTTCGCCAAAGAGGCCGCGCGCCAGGCCATCGTGCAGCTCGACGCCCGCGAAGCACCCGCAGGAGAGATGGAAGTGGTCCTCGGCCCGGGCTGGCCGGGGATCCTGCTCCATGAAGCCATCGGCCACGGCCTGGAAGCCGACTTCAACCGCAAGAAGACTTCCGCGTTCACCGGACTGGTGGGCCAGCGTGTGGCCAGCGACAAGTGCACGGTGGTGGACAACGGCACGCTGCCCTCGCGTCGCGGCTCGCTTAACGTGGACGACGAAGGCGCGCCCACGCAGAACACCGTCCTCATCGAGAAGGGAATTCTGAAGGGCTACATCAGCGACAAGCTTTCCGCCCGCCTGATGAACATTGCCGACACCGGCAACGGCCGCCGCGAGAGTTACGAACACATCCCCATGCCGCGCATGACCAACACCTACATGCTTGCCGGCGAGGATTCCCCGCAAGACATCCTGCGCTCGGTGAAGCGCGGCGTATACGCGGTGAACTTCGGTGGCGGGCAGGTGGACATCACCAGCGGCAAGTTCGTCTTTTCAACCTCGGAGGCCTATCTGGTGGAGGACGGCAGCATCACCGCCCCGCTCAAGAACTGCACCCTCATCGGTAACGGACCGGACGTCCTCACCCGGGTCTCCATGGTGGGCAGCGATCTGGCGCTCGACGAAGGCGTGGGCACCTGCGGCAAAGACGGCCAGTCCGTGCCCGTCGGCGTCGGCATCCCTACGCTCAAAGTGGACCGCATCACCGTCGGCGGCACCGCGCAGCGACAGGTGGGCACGGACTTCCGGAATTGAATCTGCCACAGAGACGCAGAGGCACAGAGAAATCTGAACAGAAATCGCCCTCTGTGTCTCTGTGCCTCTGTGGCTAAACTCTAAACTCGAAACTTGAAATTCGAAACCGATCTCAAGCAGCTCGCCTCCGACGTCGTCCGCCGTGCCCTGGCCGGTGGCGCGACTGCCGCCGAAGCGGTTGCACGCGAAGGCGAAGAGTTCTCCACGCTCGTCCGGTTGGGCCAGGTGGAGCAGCTCAAGGAAGCAGGGTCGCGTGCGCTGGGGATGCGGGTGTTTTTCGGGCAGCGGGCCGCGTCCACCTACACCAGCGACTTCTCCTCCGCCGGCATCGAGCAATTGGTGCAGGGCGCGCTGGCGCTGGCTCGCGTCACGTCGGAAGATCCGCATGCCGGACTGCCTGCACCGGGCGAGTTGGGAGCGCTCTCCGGCGATCTCGACCTTTACTACGAAGACGTCCATTCGCTGCCCACCGACTCCCGCATCGAGTACGCTCGCCGGGCGGAGCATGCGGCGCTGGAGGCCGACCCGCGCATCCGCAACTCCGAAGGCGGATCGTTCGACGCCGCCACCGGGCGCAAGGTGCTGGCCAACTCCCACGGCTTCGTGGGCGAGTACCGGCGGTCGTACTGCTCGGTGAGCGCCGTTCCTATTGCGCAGGAAAACGGCAGCATGCAGCGCGATTATTGGTACGCCGTCTCGCGCACGCTGACCAAGCTGGATGCGCCCGAAGAAGTGGGCCGCATCGCCGCCCAACGCGCCGTGCGCCGCCTGGGCGCGCGCAAGGTGAAGACCGCGAAAGTGCCCATCGTGTTCGATCCCATGGTGGCGCGCTCGCTGCTCGGCAACCTGTTCGAGGCGGCGAGCGGGGACTCCATCTATCGCGGGGCATCATTCCTGGCGGGCAAGCTGGGCGAGCGCATCGCCGGGGAAAACGTCACCGTAGTGGACGACGGCACCCTGCGCGGAGGCTTCGGCTCTGCGCCCTTCGACTCCGAAGGCGTACCCACGCGGCGCACCGTGGTGGTCGAGCACGGCGTGCTGAAGTCGTATCTGCTCAACACCTACACCGCGAAGAAACTCGGACTCACAACCACCGGCAACGCTGCGCGCGGTCTTGCGGGCACGCCCGGCATCGGCGCGGGAAATTTCTTCCTCGAACCGGGAACCAAGACTGCGACGCAAATCATCGCCGCCATTCCCGACGGACTCTACGTCACCGAGCTGATGGGATTCGGTGTGAACCTGGTGACCGGCGACTACTCGCGCGGCGCTGGCGGCCTGTGGATCTTGGGCGGCGGGCTGGCCTATCCGGTGGAAGAAATCACCATCGCCGGAAACCTGAAGGACATGCTCGGGAACATCACCGCCATCGGCAATGACCTGGAATTCCGCGGTTCGGTCGCCTGTCCCACCATCCGCATCGACGGCATGACCGTTGCCGGTGCGTAGCTTCACCACACAGACACAGGGAGCACTGCGAAAAGCATGAGAGTTGAAACAAAACCAGACTTCTCAGTGCCCTCAGTGCCTCAATGGTGAAGGCGCAGTTACGGCTTCGCGCTAGAATCTCCCCATGGATCAAAACCAGCCGCTCTCGCCAGGTTCCATGTCTTCACCCCCGGAGGGCGGGACGCCCTGGATGGCGATTCTCCTCGGAGGCTTGGTCTTGGCGCTGGCGATCGGCGGAGTCGTGCTCCTCGCCCCTCCACGGATCGCGCCCGCACCCGCTGGCCCGCATGCCTATGCACAGAATCTCAATTTCGAAGACCTGAAGATGACCGCAGTGGAGAACTTTGTCGGCGGCCACGTGACCTACCTTGAAGGCAGGCTCGCCAACAGTGGCGAGCGAATCGTAGCGGGCGTCTCAGTCGAAGTAGTGTTCCGCAACTCGCTGGGTGAAGTGGTGCAGAAAGAGACCCTGCCGGTGAAGGTCCATCAGCAGGTCGGGACATACACGGACGTAGTCGACCTGCGGGCCGCGCCCCTCAAACCGGGTGAGTCGCGCGGCTTCCGCCTCACCTTCGACCACATCTCCGCCGACTGGAATCACGCCTATCCCCAACTCACCGTGGTGACCGTGGCTTTCCCGTAGTGCACGCTCGGAACCGGGAAGGCCAGCCCGCACAGCGACTTACAGAAAATCCTTGACAATCATACCGCCATAACAGTATATTCTGTTTATACTGCAATTACGGACGGTGACCTATGCCGACTCTTTCACCCGTGGCCCAGAAGTTCATCCTGCATTGGGGCGAGATGGGAACCCGCTGGGGCATCAACCGCACCGTGGCCCAGGTCCACGCCCTGCTGTATCTCTCTCCCCGGCCGTTGCATGCCGAGGAGATCACCGAGATGCTCTCCGTTTCCCGCTCCAACGTCTCCACCAGCCTGCGCGAGCTCCAGGCCTGGGGCATCGTCAAAGTCGTGCATGTGCTGGGTGACCGTCGCGACCACTTCGAGACCATGAAGGAAGTGGGCGAGATGTTCCAGATCATCATGGATGAGCGCAAGAAGCGCGAAATCGACCCCACGCTCGACATCCTGCGCCAGTGCGTGGCCGAGGCCGAAGCCGCCGGTGCAGGCGAAAGTTACTCGCGCAAGCGCCTGAACGAGATGCTGGAGTTCGTGGAGACGGTCACCAACTGGTACGGTCAGCTCCGCCGCCTGCCCGCCGACGCCATGTCGAAACTGCTTAAGGCCGGCGGCAACGCCAAGAAGCTGCTGGCATTTGCCGGGAGATGACCCAGCCATGGAACCACAGACGGCTATTCATCCGCACGTCACCCCTTACCACTCACCCTCGGGCTGGCTGGTGTACGACGGTGATTGTGCGCTGTGTACACGCCTGGTGCGCTGGTTCCGGAAGCCGCTAGAGGGCTGTGGATACGAGTTCGTTCCCCTGCAGGCGCCCTGGATCGCGGCCCGCCTGCACATTTCCTACGGCGTGGCGCCAGAAGACCTGCTCAAGGAAATGCGCGTGCTCACGGGAGACGGCCGCTGCTTGGGCGGCTCCGGCGCCATCCTTCACCTGGCGCGCGAGATCTGGTGGACGTGGCCACTGTGGCTTCTGGCCAAACTGCCGGGCGCGCGCACCCTTCTCGACCTCGGTTACCGCACGGTGGCCAGGCATCGCCACTGCGTAAGCGCCGCCGGCGAGCGCATCGCCGCGTGTGCCGTGGGCAAGAATGCTCATACCAAGTCACGCAGCGCGTAAAGACATTCTGAGCGAAGCCGCTCCTTAACATTCCGAGCGAAGCGAGGAATCTCTATGATTCATACAGTGCCGCTGGAGATAGAGATTCCTCGCTTCGCTCGGAATGTGAAAAAGCCCTGGACCATCGAATTCACCTGGCATGATCTTCTCTTCCTGCACTGGCCGGTGCCGGCGGCATCTCTGCGCGGGTTGGTTCCCGAATCTCTCGAGCTGGACCTTTACGACGGCTCCGCCTGGGTCGGCGTAATCCCATTTTTCATGAGCGGCATCCGTCTGCGCGGGCTGCCGCTTTTTCCCGGAACGTCAGCATTCGCAGAAGTCAATGTGCGCACCTACGTTCGTTTCCGCGGGCAGCCGGGCGTCTACTTCTTCAGCCTGGACGCGGCCAGTTTTTTCGCCGTGCGCACGGCCCGCCTCTGGTATCACCTGCCTTACTTCCATGCCCGCATGTCGGTGGAGAACCAGGGCGATACCGTGCGCTACTCAAGCCAGCGCCGGGACC
>JBOGLL010000256.1:0-2455 GCA_050746065.1 Terriglobales bacterium
ATCCTGGCCACGGTTCCGGCCACGCTGGTGGAGGAGTTCTCCGCCGGCCGCGCTGAGCTCTGGCTCTGGGACGACTCCTCGCGTTCCGCCTACCTGACGCACGCTGCCGGCCAGGAAGCCGCGCATCACCACGACTACGCGCGCCACGGCGAAGACGCCATCGGCAAAGTGGCGGAAGCGCGGGTGGCCAGCAGGAACGCGCGACTGGCGCGCATCAGCACGGACGACCAGGACTTCGCCAAGCGCACTGGCTTCACCCACATCTCGGCGTTTCCGCTGATGGTGCGCGAGCGATTGCTGGGCGTGCTCGCCATCTATTCGCGCCAGCAAGCTGCGAAGGACCTGCTGAAGTGGTGGGAAGTCTACGCCGAAGTCTCCAGCGTGGCCGTGAACCAGGCACTCTCCGCGCAGGAGAGCCGGAAGACCATCACGCAGCTTTCGCTGCTCTTCGACGCCACGCGGCTGCTCAATTCCACGCTCGATCTGGGCGAGCTGCTCGATCTGATCCTGAAGATCGCGCGCACCGAAGTGAAGGCCGACCGCGGCACCGTCTTCGTGGTGGACCGCAAGCAGAACGAGATCTGGTCCATCGTTGCCTCCGGACTCGACCGCGAGGAGATCCGCGTCGTGATCGGACACGGTGTCGCCGGCCGCGTGGCCGAGACCGGAGAAACCGTCAACGTGGCCGACGCCTACACGCTTCCCTTCCACGACCGCAGCTTCGACCAGAAGTTCGGGTATCGCACCAGTTCGCTGCTGTGCCTGCCCATTCGTCACCACGACAAGGAGATCGTGGGCGTGATCCAGTTGCTGAACAAGCAAGGCGGCGCCTTTACCGCCGACGATCAGGACTTCCTGAGCAAGCTCTCCGGACACATGGCCATGGCGCTGGAGAACGCGCGCCTGCACCGCGATGCCCTGGAGAAACAGCGCATGGAGCGCGAGCTGGCCCTGGCCCGCGCCATCCAGTACAGCCTTCTGCCCGACCAGCCTCCCGTGCTCCCCGGCTTTGATCTGGCGGTCTCGAACGAGCCCTGCTTCGAGTGCGGCGGCGATTACTACGACTTCCTCAACCTCGGCCCGCAAACCATGCTGCTGGTGGTGGCCGACGTAGAGGGCAAGGGCGTGTCTTCGGCGCTGGTGATGTCGAACCTGCAGGCCTCGCTGCGCGCCCTGGTCAATCACCTGCACTCGCTGGAAGTGCTCGCCCTGTCGCTCAACGAGATGATCTACCACGACACCAAGTCCAAAAAGTTCCTCAGCATTTTCCTGGGACTGGTGGATACCCGCGGCCGCGGCCTGCACTACATCAACGCCGGGCACGTGCCCCCGCTGCTGGTGCGGGCCGAAACCGGCGCCTACGAGCAGTTGGAAAAGGGCGGGCTGGTGGTCGGACTCTTTCCCCACGCCGAGTACGAGCGCGGTTCAGTGAAGCTGAAACCCGGGGATGTGCTGGTGTGCTGTACCGACGGCATCCTGGAAGCGGAGAACGCGCGCCACGAAGAGTTCGGCCACGAGCGCCTGGCCGCCGCGGTCGCCCACAACCGCCACAAGAGCGCCCAGGCCATCGTGGAAGCGGCCCTCGCCGAGGTGCAGAACTTCTCCCGCGAAGGCGAGCACGTGGACGACAAGGTCCTGATGATCATGAAGGTCAACCCCGACGGCGGCTTCTCGACCTCCGGCCCACCCCTCGACCGCCCGCCGCACTAGCGCCGTAGACACGGCGCTCACAACGTCTCATGTGGTCCGGCCGTCCCCGGCCGGACGCGTGTGGTACGGGCCACCCGCCCTCGCCACCAGAACCGACGCTCTCGAATTCTGCCCTGCTCCCAGCCCCGGCAGGGGCGACCGCGAAGCGCTGGGCTATTCTCACCCGCCCCTTTCGGGGCTTGGGTTCTGAATGCTCCTCTCTTCTGGACGAATAATTAGCGAATTTTTCTCTTGACAACGCCTCTCTTATGTTGTTAATATGTAGGAAATCATGTTTGCAATGGGAAATCACGAGGTTCTGCGGTCCACCGAGGGGGCCAAGCCTTTTCTTTCCAAAGACCGCAGACCTAAGTCCAGTGGATTCAGCAGATACGCTTAGACCGCGCAGCTAAGCTCTTTGTTATCAATGTGAGGTAGGGGGGCGGCCCTGGAGGTAATCCGCCGCCGCTTGCGCTACCGGCTCAACGGCGAGCGGTACGGGCCGCCTTCTCCACCGCAAGCTGGAACTCCACCGGCAGGGTTTTGGGCGGGAAGCAGGCGCGATCATTGCAGGCCTGGTATTTCAGTGTGCCGCGAACAGAATGCACGCCGGGTTTGGCCGTGCGCGTGGCGCGAATGCGTGCCGTAATGACGAACTCGCCCTCGTAAACGCTCAGCTTTTCGTTAGGTTCGAACTCGAAGGCCACATCCTCGCCCTTGGGATAGGTGATGCGGATGCTCACCGCCGGCGCCGGCGCTTGCAGCG
>JBOGLL010000257.1:0-3480 GCA_050746065.1 Terriglobales bacterium
ACCGCCGCAGTGCCGACATCTCGCTGTCATCATCCGGCAGGAAATAGCCCACGGCGATGCCCATGGCGCCCTCGGCCTGCTCCGCGCCCGGGTTCTGATAGCTGGCCGTGACCTCGAACGTATCGCCGACGTTCATGCGGTATCCGCCGCTCGCGGCGAAATTGGCGATGGGCATGGAACGAATGCGCCCTTCGGCATCGACGTCCGCCCTCAAATCGGCGACATCTCGGTTGCGGCCCACATCCTGCAGGCGCACGAACTGCCCGAAATCGTGGAGGTGTCCGCCCACGCCCAGCAGGATGCCGGAGTATCCCAGGCGGAAGCGGCCGGTCTTCGCGCTCGCACCCGCCGGCAGGTCGTAGCTGGAGCCGCCGCATTCCTTCACGTCGAACCAGGCGGGATACACACTTTTCAACCCGCTGCCCTCACCGCGCGGCTGGTACTCCATCTCCACCACCAAGTACGCCTCCGGATAGCTGGTATCCGTGGGGTTATGGAACATGGTGTTGATGCGGATCTTCTCTCCCTTGGAGACGGCGTACCCGATGCCGGGCAGCGCCGGCCAATCGTTCATTTCGCCGCCTGCGCCGAAGATGTGCTCCTGCTTGTTGGGACACAGGAAGTCGGAGCGCCCGGTGTTCCAGAACGCCACGTGGTGCAGCATGCGTCCGGGAGTCGCGGCGCCGGCGCCATCCACGAGGCGCGGATGATAGGCCGTGATCCATGCGTCGAAGGGCATCTCCAGGAAGAACTCGGGCGGTTGTGCTACCACCATGTGGCCGGAGTTCGCCGGCAGCTTCAGCGGGCCCAGGCGCACGGTGAGTCGCCGCCCAGCGGCATCGTCGCTCACGGCGAACTTGGCGTCGCGCGCGACCTTGTGTGCCGGGCCCGAGTGGTGCGCGTGCTGTGCCCATGCCATGGACGCAGCAAACCATGCGAACGCTGTGAAAAGTACGACCGTTCTTTTCATGGACCAACCTGCCCTGTCGCGAATCTCATTCCTGGGAAGGAAAATCATACGCTGGAAGCCTCCTTCCTCTCCAGCACGCCAACTGACTGACGCCCCATTAGAATGAACCGGTCCATGCCCAACGACCCGCGCCCGCACATCGTCATCATCGGAGGAGGCTTTGCCGGGCTCTACGCTACGCAGTCACTGGCGCGGCATGCCGTGCGCATCACCGTGGTGGACCGCAAGAACCACCACACTTTCCAGCCGCTGCTCTACCAGGTAGCGACGGCAGCGCTCTCACCCGCCGACATCGCGTCGCCCATCCGCGGCATCTTGCGCGGCCGCAAGAACGTGAACGTGCTGCTCGATGAAGCCGTGGGTTTTGACCTCGCGGCCCGTCGCGTGAAATTGCGTGAACTGCAACTCGAGTACGACTACCTGATCGTGGCCGCAGGGGCCACGCACGCCTACTTTGGCCACGACGAGTGGGAGCCCTTTGCCCCCGGGCTGAAGACATTGGAAGACGCGCTGGAAATCCGCCGCCGCGTCCTGCTGGCCTACGAGGTCGCGGAGCGTCGCGCTGCGTCGGGCATGCCTTCCGGCCCGCTGAACTTCGTCATCGTGGGCGCCGGGCCTACAGGAGCGGAACTGGCCGGTGCCCTGGCGGAGATCGCACACCAGGCGCTGATCCGCGACTTCCGCCACATCGACCCCAGCAAGGCGCGCATCATCCTGCTGGAAGGCGGACCGCGCATCCTGCCCGCCTACCCGGAGGGCCTTTCCCGCAAAGCCGAAGCGCAACTGCGCCGCCTGAGAGTGGAAGTCCGAACTTCGACCATGGTCACTGCGGTCGAGTCCGGCGCGGTTATGATCGGCAGCGAGCGCTTGCCCTCGGCGGTCACGTTGTGGGCGGCAGGCGTTTCCGCTTCGCCGCTGGGGAAAATGCTGGGCGCGAAGACCGACCGCGCCGGCCGCGTCCAGGTGGAACCTGACTTGAGCATCGCCGGACATCCCGAGGTTTTCGTGATCGGAGACCTCGCGTCCCTCCTCGACGAGAAGGGAAAGCCGGTGCCCGGGGTCGCGCCCGCCGCCATCCAGCAAGGACAGAAGGCAGCGGCCAACATTCTTTGCGATCTGCGCCAGAAGCCGCGCAGCAGGTTCATCTACTGGGACAAGGGAAGCCTGGCGACCATCGGCCGCGCCGCCGCCATCGCTGACCTGCCTGGAGGCGTTCGCCTCTCCGGGCTCCTCGCCTGGCTGGCTTGGCTCTTCATTCACATCCTCTTTCTGATCGGTTTCCGCAACCGGCTGCTGGTGATCATCCAGTGGGCGTGGGCGTATCTGACGTTTCAGCGGGGCACACGGCTCATTACGGGAAAGACAGATATGCCGGGACTAAAAACGTAGGGCGCCTCGCGGCCTCAACGAGAAACCGGGAACGAGCAACGAGAAACCTGCCGCTACCTTCTCGCGGACACGATGGCCAGGACTTCTTTCAGCCCTTGCCGCACGGTGCTCAGTTCTTTCCGCGACGCCGGGGTGGCAAAGGGCAGCGGGTTTTGGTGGGCATTCTTGGTTTCCGCGCGCAGCTGTTGGCGGGCGCCGGCGATGGTGAAGCCTTCCTGGTAGAGCAGATGCTTGACGCGCAGAGCGGTTTCCACTTCCCGCCGCCGGTACATGCGCTGGCCGGTGCTGCTCTTATTGGGCCGGAGCTGAGGGAATTCTTTCTCCCAGAAACGCAGCACGTACGCGGGCAGGCGGCACAGGCGCGCCACTTCTCCAATGCGGAAATAGAGCTTGTCAGGGACTACGACTTCCGCGCTGCGGTTGCGGCCGACCTTGGCGCTGCGCTTCATCGAAGGGAGATGCTGCCCGGATGGTACGGCGCGGCTGCGCCCAGCGTCAAATAAAAAGGGCCGCCGCGGAATGCGCCGGCCCGAAAGCCACTGCGCGAGGTCGCGCCTCGCTTTCAGCTACTTCTTTTTCTTCTTGGCTTTCTTCTTCTTCATCACGGCGATCCCTCCGTCCGTTCTCCCTTGGATTGAACTCCATGACTCGTGCCGCCGCGTCCATTCGGCGCAAACGGCAACTTTGTGCCGATATTGCGGTCATTCCGCTGCGCTGTCAACGAAAAACTTGGAGCGCTGTTGACGATTCTGCCGCTCGGCGTGGGTGATTGCTGGTGTGGCGCCGGGTCTTTGACCCGGCGCATAGCTCGGTCACCCCCGATGACGGTACACTCCTTGTCGCCCATCGATCCTCGAGAAACGAGAAACGAGAAACGAGAAACGAGAAACCAGAAACCGGAAACCGGAAACCGCGATGCGTCGCGATCCCATCGAGCTCGAAGTCTTCAAGAACATCTTCCACTCCATTGCCGAGGAGATGGGTGCGTCTCTACGCCGTACCGCGTTCTCACCCAACATCAAGGAGCGGCGCGATTACTCCTGCGCCGTATTCGACGCTGCCGGGGAGGTCGTCGCCATGGGCGATCACATGCCCGTACACCTCGGCTCCATGCCCATGTC
>JBOGLL010000258.1:0-5298 GCA_050746065.1 Terriglobales bacterium
GATAGCCGCGCTGCACGATCGCACCGTTGCCGTCACCCAGGCGCGAGTGGCAGGGCGCGCAGTAAATGTTGTAGCGCTCCTGGCCGCGTTCCAGTACTGCGCGCGTCGCCGAAAAAGGCAGCGTCTCCGCCAGAACGCCGTTGACCTTCCCGGTGTAGAAGTGTTCGTCGTCGCGCAGATGGCCGCGCGCCACCGTGCCCTCCACGGGCACCCGTGCCGAGCGTCCATCGCGGAAGAAATCACTCGCACGCAGCGGGATGTACTTGGGCTGGTCGTGCATGTCCTGGCGGCACGCGGCCAGAAACACCGCGACACTCAGCACCGTCAGCAACCCGAGTTGGCGCCGCCCATTAATGCGGCACCTCCCACACGGCTTTGGGCTCCAGGCTCTCCAGGAACTTGCGGCTGGCGACGGGGTCGAACTGTGGGTCCGCGGCTTCAAGGCAGAGGAAGAACTTGTCCTTGCTGGCGAGCGCGAATTCCGGGACGTTGAACACCGGATGATAGGGCATGGGCATGCCATTCAGCGCCAGCATGCCCAGCACAGCGAACAGCGCCGCCACCAGCACCGTGGTCTCGAAGGTCACCGGAATGAACGACGGCCAGGAGAGGAACGGCTTGCCGCCAACGTTCAGCGGATACTCGATCACCGACACCCAATATTGCAGACCGAATCCTCCCACGGCGCCCAGAATTCCTCCCGTCAGCACCACCATAGGCAGCCGCGTGTGGCGGAAACCGATGGCCTCGGTGAGGTCTTCGATCGGAAACGGCGAGTAGGCGTCCATCTTGCGATATCCGGCATCATGCGCACGGCGCGCCGCGTCAACGACCGCGGTGGGCGAGTCGAACTCCGCCAGCAAACCGTAGATAGGAGGCTGCTTCATCAGTCGCCCGCCTCCTGGGACTTCACTTCTGCCTCCGGCAGCAAGGTACGCATTTCGAAAATCGAGATCATGGGCAGGAAGCGGATGAACAGATACAGCAGCGCCAGGAACAATCCGATCGAGCCCACGTAGGTGGAGATCTCCCAGCGGCTGGGCGAGTAGTAGCCCCAGGACGAAGGCAGATAGTCTCGGTGCAGGCTGGTGACCACGATGATGAACCGCTCCAGCCACATGCCCACGTTCACGATCAGCGAGATCACGAACAGCGCGGGCACGTAGGTGCGCACTCTGCGGATCCACAGCACCTGCGGGATCACCACGTTGCAACTGATCAGCGTCCAGTAGAACGGCCAGTAAGGCCCGGTCATGCGGTTGGTGATCATGAACCACTCGTACTGGCTGCCGCTGTACCAGGCCATGAAGGTCTCGATCATGTAGCCGTAGGCCACGATCAGGCCGGTGGCCAGCATGATCTTGGCCATGTTCTCCAGGTGGCGCATGGTGATGAAGTCCTGCAGGCCGTAGAAGGCGCGGATGGGGATGGCAAGCGTCATCACCATGGCGAAGCCGGAGTAGATGGCGCCGGCCACGAAATACGGCGGAAAGACCGTGGTGTGCCAGCCCGGAATGATGGAAACGGCAAAGTCCAGGCTCACCACGGTGTGTACGGAGACCACCAGCGGCGTGGCCAGGCCCGCCATCAGCAGGTAGCAGGTTTCGTAACGATGCCAGTGCCGCGCCGATCCACGCCAGCCCATGGCCAACATGCCGTAGAGGATGCGCGCGTACCGGTTCTGAGTCCGGTCGCGCAATGTAGCCAGGTCAGGGATGAGCCCGATGAACCAGAACAGGAAGGAAACCGTGGCGTACGTCGAAACCGCGAACACGTCCCAGATGAGCGGGCTGCGGAACTGCGGCCACACTCCCATCGTGTTGGGATAAGGCAGGAGCCAGTACGCCACCCACGGACGCCCCACGTGGATGCCCGGGTACAGCAGTGCGCAGGAAACCGCGAACAGCGTCATGGCCTCGGCAAAGCGGTTGATGGAGGTCCGCCACTGCTGGCGCAGCAGCAACAGGATGGCGGAAATCAGGGTGCCCGCGTGGCCAATCCCGATCCACCACACGAAGTTGGTGATGTCGAAGCCCCAGCCGATGGGTACGTTCAGTCCCCAGATCCCCACGCCGCGCAGCACCAGCCATCCCACCGAAACCAGCAGCACGTTGGCCAGCAGGAAGGCGACGGCGAACCCGAAGATCCACCCGCGCGAGGTGCGCTGCTCGAGCACGATGGTCGAGATCTTGTCGGTGACCGTGGCAAAGGTGTGCCCGGGCTCGATCACCGGCGCCGTGCGCCGCGCTTCGGGAATGTTGGCTGCTTCCGGCATCAGTGCTTCGCGTCCTTGTTGCGCTTCCCTCCCAGTTCCGGATTGGGATTGCGGACCGCCGCCAGATATGTGGTCCGCGGGCGCGTGTTCAGTTCGGCCAGCAGCCCGTAGTTGCGGGATTCCGCTTTGAGCTTGGCCACGCGGCTCGACTTGTCGTTCTGGTTGCCGAACACGATGGCGTCTGCCGGACAGGCCTGCTGGCACGCGGTGAGGATCTCACCGTCGCGCACCGGACGATCTTCACGGTCGGCGGTGATGCGCGCTTCGTTGATGCGCTGCACGCAGTAGGTGCACTTTTCCATCACACCGCGGCTGCGCACCGTGACATCCGGGTTGCGGCCGAGTTTCAGGCTGGGCGTCTCGAAATCCGAGAACAGCAGGAAATTGAACCGCCGCACTTTGTAGGGACAGTTGTTGGAGCAGTAGCGCGTCCCTACGCAGCGGTTGTACACCATGTCGTTCAGTCCTTCGGAGCTGTGCACCGTAGCCCCCACCGGACACACCGGCTCGCAGGGCGCATTCTCGCAATGCATGCAGGGCAGCGGCTGGAAAAAGGTTTCCGGATCGTCGAGCCCGCCTTCGTAGTAACGATCAATGCGTATCCAGTGCATCTCGCGCCCCAGGCTCACCTGCTCTTTGCCCACCACGGGAATATTGTTCTCCGCCTGGCAGGCCACCACGCAGGCGTTGCAGCCCACGCACGAGTTCAGGTCAATGCTCATACCCCAGGCGTTTCCGTCGTAGGGATGCGGTGCGTACATGGTCATTTCCGGCGGAGGGTCATGGTGTCGCTTGTGCACGAAGTCGGGATCAGCAGCGTATTCCCCCAGAGTTCCCACAATCACCGGCTCGCGTCCTTCCATGCTGTGATGTCCGTGGGTGGGCGTGAGCTGGTAGCGTTCGTTGAGCGGCGTGAGCTTCGCGCCGGGACTCGCCCATTGCGCGCTGCTGCTGCGTAGTGCATAGGCGTCGAAGCCCGCACCGGCAGCCACGCGCCCGCCGCGACGGCGCCCGTAACCCAGCGTCACGCTGACGGCGTTCGCCGGATGCCCGAACGCTATCCACACCGGCGCCTTCACTTTGTGCCCGCCGGCCTCCAGTTCCACCACATCGCCGTTCGTCAGACCGCGCTGTTCGGCCAGCGATGGGCTGATGAGCGCAGCGTTGTCCCAGGTAAGCTTGGTCAGCGGACGCGGCAGTTCTTGCAACCAGCCATTGTTGGCGAAGCGCCCGTCATAGATGGAAGGATCGGGCCGGAAGATGAGTTCCAGCCCGGCGCCCGCAGCCGGCGCGGCTGGAAAGTCCGCCGTCTTCGCAGTGAGCGCCTTCTCCGGCAGTGCCGTACCCGGAACCCAGCCGTCGTGCAGCCACTTGCGCCACGCCTGTTCGAAGTCGGCGCCCGCGTGCTTTGCCTTCCAATAGGCGCGCACGATGTCGTACCCGGACTGATCAGGCTGTTCGGTAAACGCCGTCACCACTTCGTGGTCGCTCTTTCCATCGTAGAGCGGAGCAATCAGCGGCTGCACGATCGAGACCGTGCCGTCATACGCGCGTGTGTCGCTCCAGGCTTCCAGGTAGTGCGCTTCTGGAATATGCCAGTGGCAAAGTGCGGAAGTCTCGTCGTGATACAGGCTCAGATGGATGCGCAAGCCGACTTTGGCGAGGCGCCTGGTGAATGCAAGGTCCGCGGGTGCGTTGAAGGCCGGATTCCCGCCCAGCATCAGCAGCACTTCCACTCTGCCGGCTTCCATGTCGCGGGCCAGTTCGCGCAAGGAATCGTTGTGCAGCACCGGCTTTGCTTCCACGGGATCGGTGTAGACCACTGTGCGCCCCACATTGCCCAGCACCTGGTTCATGGCGTGCGCCAGTGCGTGCACCGCCGGCGATTGCTGCTCGCCGGGAATGATCAGTGACGTCCCGCGATGCTGAAGCAAGTCTTTGGCAAGTGCCACCAACCACCGAACGTGCTCGCTCGGCATCAAACCGGCACTGTCGGCGCTGATTCCCAAGGCGGATGCCAGCATCCGGGCGAACTTCTCCACGTTTGACGCAGTAAGCGACAGCCGGTGGTCGGCGACCGCTCCGGCCGTCGCGGGTGTGCTTTCCACGGCGTACATCCGGTTCATGGACTTCACGCCGCCGGTCAGTTTCCGACGCTTGGCAAACTCGCGCGCGTAACGCACGAATCCAGGGAACCCGCTAGCCAGAAAATCGGCGTCGAGCGAGACGATTACGTCAGCGTTCTCCAGCCGGTACTGGGCGTTGGCAAACTGCCCGAACGCCATCTGCGTGCCCTGTCGCGCCGAGTCGCGGTTCACAGGCTCGTACTGATGCCACCTGGCATTGGGGAACGCGACCATAAGCGACGCGAGCTGCGCCGCCAGGGTGGGCGAGACGACGGTTTCGGTCAGGATGCGCAGGCCCGCACCCTGCGTGGTTTTCTGGATGGCGAGTGGCCCGCGCATCGCGCCCAGAAACGCGGTCCACGGACGCACTTCGTTCAGGTAGGTAAGCGTTTGCGAGCGGTCGGGATCATAGAGCGTGAGCACGGAAGCCTGGGCGTACACATCCGTGGCGCCCTGGCTCGCCGGATGCTCGGGATTGCCTTCGACCTTCGTGGGGCGTCCCATGTGGCTTTCGACCAGCAGCGGCAGCGCGGCCGAACCCAGCGTCATGGCGGTTGCGAAATACAGCGGCTTGCCGGGGACAATCTCTTCCGGCTGGCGCACGTAAGGAACGATGGTTTCCGTGGGCTGGCGCGTGCACGCCGAAAGTCCAGCCAGCGCCAGCGACGCTCCCATCAGGTGCAGGAAGTTTCGGCGCGAGACTCCCTCCGGCCAATCCGTGGCGTGGCGTGGGAACTCGCGCTCGAGCAATTCCACGAATTCATCCGTCTCGGCCAGCTCTTCCAGACACCGCCAGTATTTCGGACCCTGCGCCGCGCTCAGGCGGGCGCGCACCTCCGCCAGATCAAGCGTGTGACCATGTCCGCGAGCCAGCGGCTCACGCTTCCCGTGGCATGG
>JBOGLL010000259.1:0-11436 GCA_050746065.1 Terriglobales bacterium
GGCCTACGGTCTCGACAAGAAGAAGGACGAGACCATTGCGGTGTACGACTTTGGTGGCGGAACGTTCGACATTTCCATCCTGGAAGTGGGCGAAGGCGTCATCGAAGTGAAGTCCACCAACGGTGACACCCACCTGGGCGGCGACAACATCGATCAGCGCATCGTGGACTGGCTCGCGGAAGAGTTCAAGAAGGACGAGGGCCTGGACCTGCGCTCCAAGGGCAACGAGATGGCCATGCAGCGTCTGCGGGACGCCGCTGAGAAGGCCAAGATCGAGCTTTCGACCACGGTGGAGACGGAGATCAACCTGCCCTTCATCACGGCCGACGCTTCCGGGCCGAAGCACCTGGTGAAGAAGCTCACGCGGGCCAAGCTGGAGTCGCTGGTGGAGGACATCATCAAGCGCTCCGTGGAGCCTTGCCGCAAGGCCATGGCCGATGCGGGCGTGGACACCGGCAAGATCGACGAAGTGGTGCTGGTGGGCGGCCAGACGCGCATGCCGCGCATCCAGGCGCTGGTGAAGGAATTGTTCGGGCGCGAGCCCCACAAGGGCGTGAATCCGGACGAAGTGGTGGCCATCGGCGCCGCGGTGCAGGCGGGCGTGTTGGGCGGCGAGGTGAAGGACCTTCTGCTGCTCGACGTGACTCCGCTGACGCTCTCCATCGAGACGCTGGGTGGGGTGGCGACGGGCATGATCCCGCGCAACACCACCATCCCGACCAAGAAGACGGAGACTTTCTCCACGGCGGCCGACAGCCAGACTTCGGTCGAGGTGCACGTGCTGCAAGGCGAGCGGCCCATGGCGCGCGATAACCGCACCCTGGGCAAGTTCCACCTGACCGGCATCCCATCCGCGCCGCGCGGAGTGCCGCAGATCGAAGTGACGTTCGATATTGACGCCAACGGCATCCTGAACGTGACCGCCAAGGACCGGGCAACGAACAAGGACCAGAAGATCACGATTACGTCGTCGTCCGGTCTGAGCAAGGAAGAAGTGGAACGCATGGCCAAGGATGCCGACGCGCACTCCGCCGAGGACAAGGCCAAGCGCGAAGAGATCGAGTCGCGCAACCAGCTCGACAGCGCGGTGTACAGCATTGAGCACACGCTGAAGGAGCACGGTGACAAGATTTCTGGCTCGGAGAAAGAAGCCGTGGAATCTGCGCTGGCCGAGGCCAAGAAGGCGCTGGAAGGATCGGACAAGGGCGCCATGGACACGGCTCGCGAGCGGCTCACCCAGGCGTCGCACAAGCTGGCCGAGCAGATGTACAAGGCGGCCCAGCCCCCGCCGGCCGAGGCAGCCGCGGGCGGGCCCGAGCCCAGCTCCAACGGCAGCGGCGCCCAGAAGAAAGACGGCGGCGTGATCGACGCCGAATACGTGGACGTGGAAGAGAAGAAATAGTCGCTGGTCGTTAGTCGCTAGTCGTTAGTACGGGGGCGCCAGGTGGTGCCCCCGTGTTCCATGGAGGTAATGGTGATGGCAGGACGCAGGTGGTTCGGTTTGGTTCTCCTCGTGGTACTGACCACAGTGCTAGTCACGGCACAGGAGGCCAAACCGGCACCGGCCGCGGCTGAACTCACACAACTTCTGCGCGAGTTTCTGGCGGGAGCCGGGACCGACGCCGCGGTCCACGAACGTTTCTGGGCCGACGATCTGATCTACACCGGCTCTTCCGGCCGGCGTGTGGGCAAGGCCGATATCCTGAAGGACGTGAGGTCGGCTCCGCTGCCCAAGGCGGACGATCCTAAGGTCACCTTCGACGCGGAGGAGATCCGCATCCAGCAATATGGCGAGACCGCTGTCGTCGCCTTCCGTTTGGTGCAGCGTGCGGAGAAAGACGGGAAGGTGGAGGTCAATCGTTTCCTGAATACGGGTACGTTCGTGCGCCGCTACGGAAAGTGGCAGGCAGTGGCCTGGCAGGCGACGAAGCTGCAACCACCGCCGCCTGAAGCAAAATGAAGGGAATGTTAATTTGTAATTTGCAATTTGTGATTTGTGGTTGAGCCATCACCGCGACTGGGGGGGCGTGCGCTTGGAAATTACAAATCACCAATTACAAATTACAAATCAGGCATAGATGGCTACACAGACGAAGGACTACTACGGCGCGCTGGGCGTGAAGAAGACGGCCTCGGCGGAGGACGTCCGCAAGGCCTTCAAGAAACTTGCGCGCAAGTACCATCCTGACCTGAATCCCGGCGACAAGACAGCCGAGGAGAAGTTCAAGGCCATCTCCGAAGCCAACGACGTCCTCAGCGACCCCAAGAAGCGCAAGATCTACGACCAGCTCGGTTTTTATTCCGACAACATCGATCCCGCAGCCGCGGAAGCGGCGGCGCGCGGTGGATTTCCGGGAGGCCAGGCAGGTCCGGGCGGCACCCACTTCGACTTCGGCGGATTTGATTTTTCCGAGCAGCCGGGCGGAGGGGGCGGGAGCTTCCGCGATATTTTTTCCAGCATTTTCGGGGGACGGGGCGGCGAGTCCGTGGGACCCATGCCCTGGGGCGGGGCAGCCGAAGGCCCGGAGCCGGGGAGCGATCTCGAGTACCAGGTGAACGTGGGTTTCTGGCAGGCAGTGCGCGGAGGCGTGATCCGGGTGAACATCGGGCGCCAGGAGACCTGCTCCGCTTGTGCCGGACGCGGCTGGCGGGATGCGTATGGCGCGCAAGCCTGTCCTCAGTGCAATGGCTCGGGCCACTTGCAGCAGAGCGCCGGGCGCATGAAGTTCAACTTGGCCTGCCCGCGCTGCCACGGCACGGGGAAAGTGCAGACACCGTGCTCCACCTGCGACGGCGCCGGCACGCTGCCCCGCTCGGAGCCCATCGAGGTGCGCCTGAAGCCGGGAACGCGCAACGGGCAGCGCATTCGCCTCGCCGGCAAAGGAAACGCGGGGATGCGCGGCGGCCCGCCCGGCGATCTCTACATCGTGGTGCGCGCGGGCGAGCATCCGGTATTCCGGCGTGAGGGTGACACCATCTACGTCACCATCCCCATCACCGCCACCGAGGCGGCGCTGGGAGCGAAGATCGAGGTCCCGACCATCGACGGCCGGGCGCTGCTCAAGGTGCCTCCGGGGACGCAGTCGGGGCAGAGGCTGCGGCTGCGCGAAAAAGGAGTGCCGTCGGCCACGCACGAGGGGCATCGCGGTGATGAGATCGTGGAAGTGCGCATCACCGTGCCGCTGCCGCGCGACGAGCGCTCCAAAGAGATCCTGCGCGAGCTGGCCAAGCTGAATCCGGAGGATCCGAGAGCAGAGATCTGGAAGAAGATCGAGTGATTCATGGTGAAGCGTAAATCCAAAGGCGCGTATATGATCTCGGCCGTGGCCGAGATGTACAGCATCCATCCGCAGACGCTGCGTCTCTACGAGCGCGAGGGGCTGCTGAAGCCGTCGCGTACCGAGGGCAACACGCGCCTGTATACCGACCAGGACCTGGAGCGGCTGGAGTTCATCCTGTCGCTGGCCCGCGACCTGGGAGTGAACATAGCGGGCATGGGCGTGATCCTGGACATGCGCAATCGCATGGAGGAAATGCAACGGCAGATGCAGGAGTTCGTGAACTTCGTGCACAAGGAAATGCTGGCGCGGCCTCCGGCAGCGGACCCGGCCAAGGGAGCGATTGTGCCCATCCGACGAGTCGTGCCGCCGATTCCCGGCAAGGAAAAGAAACGATAGCCACAGAGGCACAGAGACAAAGAGGGAAGCAGGAAAAAATAAAAACCGCCCCGACAGAGTCGGGGCGGTTTTGTTGGGTCGCTTCTGGAAGGTGTTAGTTTTGCGGCGTCTGGCCTTCGCGTTCGGCCTTGCGCTGCTGCATGCGTTCATGGAAGCGGCGGCCGGCTTCCTTCTTCTCGTCCATGGCCTTGAGCAATTCGGTGCGCTGCTCGGAGGTCAGGACTTGGTTGATCTGTAACCCGGTGGCCACCATTTCGTCGAGCATCTGAGCGTGTTTCTGCTTCATGGCGGTAAGCTGCTGCTGGATCGCTGCCTGGTTGGGGTTGTCGGTGAAGACGGACTTGAAGATGGCGTCATGCTCGCCGTGTCCTGCGGCGAACTGTTCCTTCATCTTGGCGCGCTGCGCCTCAAAAATGCCGCGCACCTGGGTGGACTGTTCGGGTGAAAGGTTGAGCCGGGTCTCGAGGCGGGCGAACATACGCTCGCTGATGAAGCCTCCGCCGCCGGGGCCATGGCCACCGCGTCCCGCTTTCGCAAACATGTAGGTGCCGCCTGCGAGCGCCACGGCCAACGTCACCGCTGCTGCTCTCTTCCATCGGTTCATCTGCTATTTCTCCTTGTGTGGCCGTGGCTTTACGCCGGCCTCCTAGATAGAAACACGGGCGCGGGGAAGAAGTTGCGCCTCCCGTTTACAATCGGTGGCCTCCGCCTATGTTGCCCTTCAAGCTCGTCTACAGCGACGACTACTACCTGCCCATCGGGGCGCACGTGTTTCCGGCAGAGAAATACAGGCTGGTGCGGCAGCGGTTGCTGGAGACCGGAGTGGCGTCGGCGGAGGACTTCCTTGCGCCCCAATCTGCTTCCGACGAAGACGTGCTCCTGGTGCACACGGAGGAGTATGTCCGCAAGCTGAAGATGGGGACGCTCTCGCCGCGCGAAGAGATGGAGATGGAAATCCCATACTCTCCGGAACTGGTTCACGCCTTCTGGATGGCGGCAGGCGGCTCGATTCTGGCAGGCGAACGTGCGCTGGCCGACGGGGTGAGCTTCAACATCGGCGGAGGATTCCATCACGCCTTCCCTGGGCACGGCGAGGGCTTCTGCATGATCCACGATGTGGCCATCGCCATCCGCCGGCTGCAAAAAGACTCGAAGATCCGGCGGGCCATGACCGTGGATTGCGACGTCCATCACGGCAACGGCACGGCGGCCATCTTCGCCCGTTCGCCCGGGGAGCTTTTAGAGCCGCTACCGTCATTCGGGCCGGTGACGGTGGGCGTTCAAGAGAAGGCGTCGAGCGGGGCTGGCAGCGGTGCCGCTTCGGGCGATGTGTTTACCATCTCGCTGCACCAGGAGAACAACTACCCGCCGTGGAAGCCACCGTCGTCGATTGACGTCCACCTGCCTGATGGTACCGGCGACGCGGAATACCTGGCGTGGCTGGACAACGCGCTCAGTTCCGGGCTGCGGCAGTTCACGCCGGATCTCATCTGTTACATCGCGGGCGCCGACCCCTATCGCGAAGACCAGCTCGGTGGCCTGGCGCTGACCATTGATGGCTTGAAGCATAGGGACGAACTGGTGTTCCGCGTGGCCCGCGCGCGCGGCATCCCGGTGATGGTGACCTATGCCGGTGGTTACGCCCGTCGCGTGGAAGACACCGTGACCATCCACGCGAACACGGTGGTGGCAGCAAAGGAAGTGTCTGGGGGCTAACGCTAGAGCCTGAACAATTCCCGCAGCCGTTTGGTCTGGGCGCGGCTGACGGGGATTTCCGACTGTTTGCGGTCGTCGAGGCGGAGCTGGTAGGAGCTCTTGAACCAGGGCACGACTTCTTTGATGCGGTTGATGTTCACCAGATACGAGCGGTGGGCGCGCCAGAAGAGATTCGAGTCAAGGTTGGCGAGGAGCTCTTCGAGCGTGCGGCAGTTGGACTGGCCTTCCATGGAGTGCGTGGCCACGGTGATCACGCCGTCTTCGATGGAGGCGAAGCAGATGTCTTTCTGGTCCACCAGGTAGAGGCGGCCGCCGGACTTGATCAGGATGCGCGAGGGCGGCGCCTTCGGTGACTCGAGCGTTCGCACCAGGGCTTCCAGGCGCTCGCTGGGTGCAGCGTCAGACTGGCGATTGCGGCGCGCGCGCTGCACCGACTGGCTGACCCGCTTCTTGTCGAAGGGCTTCAGCAGGTAATCCACGGCATTCACTTCGAACGCCTTCACCGCGTACTGATCGTAGGCAGTGGCGAAGATGATCTGGGGTAGCGGGACGCGCCGATCCATGAGTTTCTTGAGGACACCGAAGCCGTCGAGGCCGGGCATTTGTACGTCGAGAAAGACCAGGTCAGGCGAGTGTTCCTTGATAAGGTTCACGCCCTCCAGGCCGTTCTTGCCCTGGGCCACGACTTCGACGTCGCCAATGGACTTCAGCAGGAAGGCGAGCTCGTCGCGGGCGAGCTGTTCGTCGTCGACAATGACGGCGGAAAGTCCCATAGTCGTTAAGGACAGAGTATATAAGAACCGGCGCGCATCAGGCCGCTTCCAGCGCCAGGGCCATGCCCATGCCGCCCGAGACACAGAGCGTGGCGACGCCACGGCGGGCCTTGCGGCGCAGCAGTTCGTGCAGCAGCGTGACGGTGATGCGCGCGCCGGTGCAGCCGATGGGATGTCCGAGCGCGATGGCGCCTCCATTCACGTTGAGCTTTTCCGGGTCGATGTGCAGTTCGCGGTCACAGGCCAGCACCTGAGCCGCGAAAGCTTCGTTGAGCTCGATGAGGTCGAAGCCAGAGAGCGGGAGACCGTGCTTTGCTTCCATCTTGCGCAAGGCCGGCACCGGGCCGATGCCCATGATGCGCGGATCCACACCCACCGAGGTGACGGCCAGAATACAGGCCAGCGGTTTCAAGTTGTGCTGTTTCACGAAATCGCCGGAGGCGAGCACGAGGGCAGCAGCGCCGTCGGTGATGCCGGAAGAATTACCCGCGGTGATGGTGCCGGTCTTGGAAAACACAGGCGCGAGCTTGGCCATCTTTTCCAGCGTCGCTCCCAGGAAGGGATGCTCGTCGCGCTCGAAGGCCTGCGGGCCTTTCTTGCTCTCCAGAGTGACGGTCGCGATTTCGCTGGCGAATCGCCCCTCCTTGAGGGCAGCTTCGGCACGCTGCTGTGAGCGCAGCGCGAACTGGTCCTGTTCGTCCCGGGTGATCTTGTACCGCTCGGCGAGGACTTCCGCCGTCTCTCCCATCACCATTTTCGCCATGGGACAGAAGAATCCGTCGCGATACATGCCGTCCACGAGTTCCTGATGGCCGAGGCGATAACCCCAGCGCGCGCCGTCGAGGTAGAAGGGCAGGCGCGACATGGATTCCGTTCCGCCCGCAAGCACACATTCCAGGTTGCCGTGTGCGATTTCCTCAAAGCCCAGTGCCAGCGCCTTCATGCCCGAAGCACAGGCTTGATTGACGGTGTAAGCGGGGATCTCCTGGGGAACGCCGCTGCGGATGGAGACCTGTCGGGCGACGTTGGGGCCGCCTCCGGCCTGGCGCGCGTTGCCGAAAATCGTCTCGCCGACCTGCTCCGCACCGACTCCCGCCCGCTTCATGGCGGCACGCGCGGCGGTTGCGCCCATATCGGCGGCGGTCTGCGAGGCCAGCGATCCGCCGAACTTGCCGATGGGCGTACGTACGGCGGAAAGAATGAAGACGTCGCGCAAAGCGTTATTCCTCCAAGATCCCGAATCTATCGAGTTTACCATCTGCTTACGGGCCTCCTTGCGAAGACGAGGACGCGGCATAAATTCCCTGGCTTCATGCGGTTAGCGTGCGAGGTAGAGATGATGCAACGCCCATTGACGAGCCTGCTTTTCAACCTCAGACTGCGTACACGCGGCTCGGAGGACGCTTGGGAATCGTGCAGAAATCGGGTGTAGAAGGAAACGTCATGCCGCGCGCTTTTCCTTCGGTCGGCGAGGCTGCTGGATTCTGGGCCAAAGCAAATGGCGTGGACCGCATCTATTTCGCCTACTTTGCTTGTCTGGGCTTGCTGATCCTCCTGCTGCGCGATCGCGTGCCGGCGTGGCCGGCGTTTCTGGCGGTGCATGCACTCTGCATGGCCGTGATCACCGGGCTAGTGCATGCTCGCGAGCGGCAGCCATGGAAGTTGCTGCACGACTGGTATCCGCTGGTGATGTTTATCGTGTGCTTCGAGGAGATCGCCCGCCTTTCGTTTCTCCTGGTAGACCATTGGCAGGATGCGTACTTGCTGGACTTGGAAGCACGCTTGTTCGAGGTGCCGCCCACCGCGTGGCTGCAGCAGTTCGCTTCGCGCTGGACGACGGAAGTGCTTGAGGTCGGCTACTTTTCCTACTTCCTGTTGCTGATGATTGTGGGCGGCGTACTTTCGCGCCGAAACGACCAACGGCCGTTCCGGCAAGTGATGACGGCCAGTGTGCTCAGCTACATGCTCTGCTACGTGGTCTTCCTTGCTTTCCCCACGGAAGGCCCGGCGCACACGTTGCGTGGGCTGCACACCGTCCCACTCGAAGGCGGGCCGTTCCACTTCCTGGTCAACCTCATCCAGAAGCACGGAGGCGTGCACGGTAACGCCTTTCCCAGTTCTCACGTATCGGCGGCGTTCGTGGCATTGTTCTACGCGTGGCGACATGTGCCGCGCCTGGGCGCTGCGCTCACGCCGCTGGTGGTGCTGCTGTGCATCGGTGCGGTCTACGACCGCTATCACTACGTTTCGGACATTGTCGGCGGGATTGTGGTCGCGGTGATTGCGGAAGTCATCGTGCGCTGGATGCTGAAGCGGCCGGCGTGGAGCAGGCTGATCGAAGGGTAGGAATTACAATGTGCCGGTGCCCGTCATCTACGGCATCCACGCGGTGGAAGAAGCGCTGAAGGCGCGGGGGCGCGGGTTCGAATATGTTGCGGTGGCAGCAGGAAGGCGCGACGCGCGCATCGAAGAACTGGTGGCCGCCTGCCGCAGCGCGGGCGTGGCCGTGCGTTTTGAACCGCGCAACCAGCTCGACCGCCTGGCCGGTACGGCGGCGCACCAGGGCGTGGCCGCGGTCACCGCATCCAAGCAGTATTGTGATTTGGAAGACATTCTCGCCGAGCGCAGAGGCAAGCACGCATTCGTGGTGGTGCTGGACGGCGTGGAGGACCCGCATAATCTGGGCGCCATCCTGCGTACGGCGGACGCGGCTGGAGCCGACGGGGTCCTGCTGCCGGAGCGTCGCGCCGTGGGCGTGACGGCCGCCGTGGCCAAGGCATCAGCGGGAGCTTCCGAACATCTGCGCATCGCGCGCATGGCGAACACCGCCCGCACCCTCGAAGAGCTGAAAGCAAAGAACCTGTGGATCGTCGGCCTGGACGAACGCGCACCGCAGGCCTACGACGCCATTGACTACCGCATGGATTGCGCCCTGGTGCTGGGTTCGGAAGGTAAAGGCATGCACGATCTCGTCCGGCGCAAGTGCGATTTCCTGGTCTCCATCCCGGTGTTGGGTGCGGTGCCGTCGCTGAATGTGTCGGTGGCCGCGGCGGTGGTGATGTACGAGCTGGTGCGGCAGCGGAAGAATGCGGATACCAGCCGATGAGTCTGCCGCAATGAAGCCCACTCACCTCAAGATTCTCCTCTGCGTCCTCTGCGTCCTCTGCGGTGATTTTCCAGTATTTGGCCAGGAGCCCGAGCTCTTTACGCTCGTCCGCTCGGACTTGGAAGTCAGCCTTGCGCCCTCACGGCAGGAGCTGTCCGCTCGCGGCAAAGTCGTGCTCCGCAACGACTGGGAGAAACCGCAGCGGCAAGCGGCGCTGCAAATCAGTTCGAGCCTGGAGTGGAACTCAGTGCGGCTCGCAGGTAGGCCGCTGCCCATGAAGACAAAGCAGTCCGATTCCGACATTGACCACACGGGCAGTCTGTCGGAGGTCATGGTGACGCTGCCGCAAGAGGTTGGGCCCGGTGGCTCGGTGGAGCTCGAAATCAAATACGCCGGCAGGGTGATCCACGATGCAACGCGCCTGACGCGGATGGGCACACCGAAAGACGTTGCGTTGCGCACGGACTGGGACCGCATCAGCGAGTCGTTCACGGCGGTCCGTGGGGTTGGGTACGTGGTCTGGTATCCCATCGCGAAGGAGATCGAGTTGCAAGCTTACGTCCTCGGCGAACATCTGGGGGGATGGAAGCGACGCCACGCGGATTCGTCGATGCGTGTGAAGTACGTGGTGGATTTTCCGCTTTCGGTGTCGTTCACGGTGGTAAGCAACGGCAAGGCGGTGGCCGGCGGCGGACCTGGGCAGAACTGGGTGACGTATGAGTTCGCGCCGCTGGGAATGGAGTCGCCGACGTTCGTCGTAGCCGGCTACCGGGCATTGATGCGGGCGGTGGCCCGCGTCTATCACTTGCCGGAGCACGAGGAAGCCGCAGCGGAATATGCCCGCGCAGCCGCTGGTCTGCAACCGATGGTGGCAGCGTGGTTCGGGCCTCCGCGGAGGAAGTTCGAAGTTGTGGAACTGGCGGAAGGCGGGCCCATGTCCACGTCGCGCGCGCGCGCGGGAACTACGCTCGAGGTCGCGCCCTGGGAGAGCGGCGCCATGTTATTCACGCCACTGCATACGGCCAAGCGCGACCTGCTGGAAGTGGCGCTGGTGCACCAGATGACCCACGCGTCGCTGGCGTCGTTCCGGCCATGGATCGAGGAGGGCGCTGCGCACTTTGCCCAGGCCCTGCAGCGCGAGCAGCAACAAGGCCGGCCGGCCGCACTCGAGTACATGCAGCGTCAGGTCCCACCACTGGCCGTTACCGAGCAGATGATGGCGATGAGGGGATCAGACAACCCCGGCAACTTTGAGCAACCACGGCCGCCCTCGCTCATCACCAGCGACGACGAAATCCTCTATCGCACCAAGGCGATGTTCGTGTGGTGGATGCTGCGCGACATGGTGGGCGACGCCGCTTTGCAGCGCGCGCTGAACGCCTACAAGGCAGAGATGGACAAGTCTCCGGCGTACGTCCAGTCGCTGGTGGAGAAGGAATCCGGGCGGAGACTGGAGTGGTTTTTCGACGATTGGGTGTATCGTGGCCGCGGCCTGCCGGATTTCCGCATCACTGAGACCAAGGCGCGCGCGAACCTGGACGGCAGCTTCACGGTGGACGTCACTGTGGAGAACCTGGGTACGGCCTCCGCGGAAGTACCAGTGACGGTGCGCACCGAAGGGGCGCGTGTGACCCAGCGCGTCCTTGTCATCGCTGGCGACAGCGAAGATGTGCGGATAACCGTTCCTGCAAAGCCGGTAGATGTTGTGGTGAATGACGGCAGTGTGCCCGAGTCGGATATGGGCAATAACCGGGCTGAGGTTCTACCGGAATCGTAGGTGCGTGCCCTTTAGCGCCCTCCCTGTGTTCCTCCCTGCGCTGCGGTCGGAACCGCTCGGGCGCGGCTCGCCTACGCACCTCCCCAGGGTTCCGATTCTGCGGGCGCTCGCGCCCGCAGCCTCTCCACCCTGGGCTAACATATGCCGCCCCTACGGGGCTGGATTGGGAGCCGAAGGACGGTATCGCTTGAATCGGGCGGCAACCTGGGAACCGGATCCTACTTCGCAAGCTCGAAACCCTAAACCTTAAACCCGAAACCGGAAACCTGAAACCCGAAACCCAAAACGTAAAACCTGCTACCCTTTTCCGCGCTCCTGACACCTGCGACCTGAGACCTGAACTATGGCATACATCCAATTTCTGGGCGCGGCGGGAACCGTCACCGG